>JAQXNU010000072.1 GCA_029098165.1 Clostridiales bacterium | reverse complement strand
TCTAAAGTACGATGAATTCAAAAAGATGATTCATCAGGCTTCTTATGACGCATCCATCATGAGTGCAGACGGCACGACGCGTGTAGAAAAGTTCGAGAACACCAATATGTTCTTGCTTGGAACCCGTGAAACTCCAGAGGGTGTCACTGTATTTGGTGGGAAGACTGGAAGTACTGGGGATGCAGGTGACTGTCTCGTGCTTTACAGTGAATTTGAAGACGGAACTGGATATATCTCCTCTGTATTCAAGGCTGCCGGAAAAACAAGTCTATATGATCAGATGACGGCGTTGCTGAAGATGGAGAAATAGGATAAAGATTTTGGCAAAAAAAGAAGTACGCGAAGCGTACTTCTTTTTTTGCCAATTTATACGGTATTATTACAATTATCAGAATATTATCTAGAAATAAATTAATTAATCTTTAAATAAAGATTGTCTTTTTGAGGCAATTATATTATAATGAAGCTATAGGTAATACTTGTAATTAATTGCTTTATATCCACATGAGATGAGACGAAAAGAGGTTTCATCGATCATGAATTATAAGGAGGAGATTGCGATGATACAGATTATTGTAGGCGAAAAGGGAAAAGGTAAGACAAAGATTCTCATTGACAAGGTGAACGCAGAAGTTACACAGCTTAAGGGAAACGTTGTTTATCTAGACAAAAGCAACAAGAATATGTACTTACTCCATAATAAGATCCGTTTAATTAACGTGAGAGATTATTGTGTTGAGACACCAAAAGAATTCCTTGGATTTGTATGTGGTTTGATTGCTGGTAACCATGACTTACAAAAGATTTATTTGGATAGTTTCTTAAAAATTGCTTGTAAAACCCCTGATGATATTGCTAACGTTTTAGAAAAGATTGAATTGATCTCCACTAAATTTGATGTTGATTTCGTAATCAGTATGTCACTCTCAGAGAAAGATTTACCTGAGTCTGCAAAGAATTTCGTCATAGTTTCCTTATAAAGGATTTACATAGTAGCAAGGGCTGTTGCTTGGAAAGAATTGAGCAGCAGCCCTTGTTATGTAATAAGAAATTTATTGTGTACCCAATTGTAATAAGTATCGGAAGCATTCAAAAGGAAGCATATCTATGAACTTACCTAAGATAAAAAATATAAAATTATTAGAGGGGTATTTAATTATGAATTATATTGATTTACATATGCATTCAAGATATTCAGATGGCAACTTCACACCGAGGGAGTTGGTGGAAGAAGCGAGAAAGAAAGGATTAGTAGCCATTGCGGTTACAGATCATGATACGACGGATGGACTCGAAGAATCAAGGAGTGAATGTGAAAGGTTCGGAATAAAGTTGATTAATGGGGTGGAAATAAACTCTCATTGGCTGGTTGCTGGAACGAAGGTCTTTTTACATGTTTTGGGATATAATTTTCAGCTAAACAAAATAAGAGGATTTATGAATGAACTAAAAGATCTGCGCTATGAACACAATGCAGCCATTGCTCAAGCCCTTCGAAATATAGGAGTTCAAATTAATTATGAAGAATTAGGTCAAAGGGCACAGAAAGAGATGATTACACGTTTCAACTTTGCAATCAGTCTGGTTCAATATGGCTATGCGAAGGATGTGAAAGAAGCACTTTCGAAATTTCTTCATAAAGGTGGTACTGCTTATGTTGAGTATAAAACGAAGCCATTCGATGTGGTAGCAAAAAAGATACATGAAGCTGGTGGAGTTGTTTGTCTGGCTCATCCTGCCGAGTATAAATTAAATGACGAAGAGACAGAAAAAATGATAGAATCTTTGATCCAATGTGGTCTAGATGGAATCGAATGTATTCATCCGTCCATGGACGTGAAATACTCACAAAAAATGACACATATAGCCAGACAGAATCATCTAATCATTACTGGTGGAAGTGACTTTCATGGAAGGATTGATGAAGAAATCGTGTTGGGAGTTGGAGGAGATGGTATGATGATTCCAGAGAATTTATTGTCACATATATGTTAATGATTTCTCGGTTAAGTAAATGAGCATTAATGGGAATATATTCTATTGATAGAAAAACGAGTAATCTATTATAATAAGAACCAAAATTAATATGTTCTTCTGACAAAAATTAAGCAATTATTATTATTGAGTTATTATGTCGAAAATGGTATAATAATAATAGGAATAAATACTATTATTTCAAAGGAGGAATTCTTATGAAGAATAAGAATAAACGAAATTTACGATTACGTCTTGCCCTTCCAATTATTGTGACAGTTATTATCTCAATGGCACTATTACTTGGACTTAGTTATCGAAGTATGAAGAACAATACAAATACAATGATTAATAATACAATGTATGATCTTGTTGAAAACTGTGATAATTCCTCTCAACTTTATATGAATTATGTCGAACAGATTATTCTGGATTATAGTAAGACTGAAAGTATAAGAAAACTTCTACAAAACCCAAATGATCCTATCTTGAAACAGCAAGTACAAGAAGATACAGAAAACTTTGCAAAAGGAATGGATAGTATTGAAGGTATTTACGTTGCAAAATTCGATTCTGAAGTATTAGCTTTCTATCCAACCGTTCAAATTGTAGGTAAACACTTCCGTGAAGGTGATTCCTTAAAAGAATTACAGGATCAACTTACAAGCACCGATGGTGTTTATAACGTAGGTATCGACGTTTCCAAAGCAGATGCTAACAATCTCGTGGAAAATACCTTTTATTTGATTAAAGATGACAATGGCAACCCACTTGGGTATCTTGGTTGTGCCTCATTTGCATCGAATTACATAGAAAAGTTGCGTTCTGTTGCAACTCATACGTTTACAAATAGTAAAATTACATTGATCGACCTGATTACGAATAAGATCATGTATAGTGATGACGCAGAACAAATTGGACAGCCAGCCAACTTAACGGTCAAGAAAGAAGATGGCAATGTCGGCTGTTATAATTTCACAAATGAAGCTGGAGAAAAAAGAATCTGTACATATAAATTTTTAGATAATGGCAGATGGTTTATCTCTTTGGATGGTAGTTATTCTGAAGTATATGATGGAATTCATCATTTTACAACATCATTTATCATATTAATTATCATCTCGGCACTATTAATCTTAACTTTAGCTATTTTTGCAATTAATGCAGTTATTCGCGATGTTCGAAAAGTTACGCATGGAATTGACAAATTGAGTAAGCTTGAACTATCGAATACTAGCGCATTTACAGAGAATAACAGTAAAGATGAGATTAGTAAGCTTGAAAATGCTTCCTACACCTTACATAAGACTTTAAATCAGATTTCTAACCTATTAAAAAATTGTTGTGCTGATATGGATGAAAACAATAAGAATATTAGTGACAACATTCATCAGTTAAATGATAACGCTACTGGCAATAGTGCAACGAGCGAAGAGTTATTTGCTAGTATTGTGACGGCAAATGAAAGTATCAGTGGTGTAAATGAATCGATTATCAATATGACAGAGTTAACAAAGAATATTAAGAATAAATGCGGTAAAGGTAAAGCAATTACGGATGGTATGATTACGAAGACCGAGCAGATCAACTCCAGCATTGAAGAAAAGATCACAGATGGTAACACGAGAATGGTCGAAACGAAAGAAAAGATCGACAAGGCGATCTCTAGTCTGAAAGCTATTGAGAGAATCAGTGAAATGGTTGAGACTATCTTAGAAATTTCCTCACAGACCAATTTATTATCCTTAAATGCTTCCATTGAAGCAGCAAGAGCAGGGGAAGCTGGTAAGGGATTTGCAGTAGTTGCAGATGAGATCAAAAAACTTGCTGAACAAACTCAAAAAACGGTTGTATCCATTAAAGAAATTGTCGAACAAAGTAATACTTCCATCGAAATGACAAATCAGTGCTTTGAAGATATTGTTGTTTATTTGACTGGAGTAAATCAAACATTTATAGATGTTGAGCAACAGTCTTCAACATACACTGATGATATCAATGAAATGAAATCTAGCATGATGGAAATCTATGACGAAGTTACAACGTTGAATAACAGTATGAACGACATTAAGATCAACATTGATAATATGGTTCAAGCTACGTCAAGTAATGAAGCTGGTGTTAAAGAGATTGTTAGCTCATCGGAAGACTTATTGTCAGTACTTGATGATTTAAATGTAATTGTTAACAAGAATAAAGAAAATATGGATTCTATTAATGAAATATTAGAGAAATTTTCGTAGTAAATATTTACAGTTGACTTTTATTAAACTATATCTCGTCTTAAGGTATAACTTAATACGAGATGCACGAGTGGCTCAGTGGTGGAGTATCGCCTTGCCAAGGCGAGGGTCGCGGGTTCGAATCCCGTCTCGTGCTTATAAAAAGCCAGTAAAATCAATGGTTTCAGAGATAATCTGTAATCGGTTTTACTGGCTTATTTGCTTTTTAAGTGACTTTTGGTGACTTTCTTTTGTATTTGTGCCTGTTTATCTATCAACGTTTCCTCAAGAATATTAGCTGTTTCTTTCTTGGTTTCATTGTCAGAACGAACATAGATATTTATGGTTGTTGATGTTTTACTATGTCCTAGATTTTCGGTAATCGTATCTATATCCAGTTTACCAGACTTAACTAACAAGGAGGCATTTGTGTGTCTTAGTCCATGCAAGGTTACATATGTAGGGACTTTTAGACTATCATCAACAATAGCATAATTTTTCTCCATGTTTTACACAAAGTCTTTTTGTTTGGTGTGTGTTATTGTTGAATTAAGTAATATATGGTAAAATATGATAATAAATAACTCTTTGACTAATGCATTATGTTCATCAGTTATCGTTTTATAGATTCTAGAGAGTTTCAAAGGATAGTTCTGATATTAAAAAGACAAAGTATTATCAAAGGAAAATAGAAGTTCCAAAAAGAAAATGTAGAGTGTTACTGATTTCATGAGCTGTCACAATCCAGACGTCTTTCAATGTCAGCGTTTAGCTCATAATTCTGACATTAGTTTTCCATATCACAGGCAGGGTTTTATCCCTGTCTGTATTTACAATTCGATATACTTGCTAAGTTCATAAAGTGCGTCTACGATACTGCAAGTATCAACTTCGCCAAGGCCAGTGTATCTCATCAGTCTTTCCTGATTCCAAAAACGATCATGTAGTCCTCCAAGTTCTGTTCCGATGCTCCAATTCGGAATGCATAAAAACAGACCATATGCATGCCTTCCAAAAATCAGGTGAAAGTTGCTTCCTCTTGCAGTCACTTCTACTTCATAGGGGGCTGTCAGCTGAATCACTTCAATCTGCCCATCCCATGGTTTACTATCTCCAAATGAGTTGCAGGTATATGTGATCATCATACGTTGCCACCCCCTTGAAGCATTTCATGTTCAACAACGTAGCGAACCATGTGTTCATCAATCAGACGCTTGCTTTGCTGATATGCATACATCAGACTCTTTTCTGCGATACGATTAATTCTGCGTGGAATTCCAGAGGACTCTTTATGGATTTCATCCAATGCTTTATCGGTAAATATATCTATTCTTCCTGCCGCATAGGTTAGATGCGATTGTATGTAGCTTGCTGTTTCGGAGCGATCTAGGTGAGGAAGAACGCAGTTGATATCAATTCTTTGGCGAACAGCAGCATAACGTTGAAGTTTAAGTTTTTCCCATAACTCTGTCTGACCAACCAACACTAATGCCATTGGACTCATGGAATCAAACCGGTAGTTTAATAGGAATCGGAACTCCTCGATGGTTTCCTTCTCAAGTAGATGAGCCTCATCTAAGATACAGACCACCTTCTTTTTTTGAACACCACGTATAATCTCGACTTCCTTTTGAAGCTGGCGTTTGGCATCTCCTCGATAGAACTTCGACTCGATCCCAAGCTGATTCAACAATCCTTTGTAAAACCACCGTGGTGTCAGCTTGGAATCCGATAGGTAGAGAAAGATATACTCTTCTCGGGGAAGAGATGCCACAAAGGAGCGTATCAAAGTTGATTTTCCACAACCAGCGTCCGCCGTGACAACGGCGAACAGCTGACGGTCTGCCGCATAAGTCAGTCTTCCAAGTGCATTGGTGACATAAGGGGATTCATAAAGCTCTTCTGGAGGGATGTCTCTTGCAAATGGGGTATTCTTCATCTCAAAGAATTGCTCATACATGGCTTGTTTCCTCCTTCCTGTAGTTGCCGAAAGAAAGGGCATCTGCTCTGATCTGGCGGTTCTTTTCATGCTGTTTTTCAAGGCTGTTTAAAAAGCGGGAGCTTTCTGGTTCTACTGGGAGCATACAAGCTGGGATTTCCGGTTTCGGATCGCAGTATTCCGTAATGGATAGTGGATGTACCTCAAATGGTGTGATCCCCGGATAAGTAACTATAAGCGTTTCGGGATTCATTGGATCATAGCTGATTTCAACGGTTGCTCCAATCAGTGCAGTACTGACTTCGTATTTCTGACCATTAAAACTTAAGCATGCACCTTTATCCACTTCGCGTTTTTCATGATGCAGAAATGCTTTACCTACCGTAGCTGCATCTAAAAATACCAGTGGCTTAGCATCACGGTTCCATTCTTGACGTGGACTGATTCCGGACGTTGGGATGGAATGATTCAGGCTTTTATAGTATTCTGCAATCCCTTCATGTGGCTTCTCGTGATAATACGATTCCAGCCAGATATCCCAGTAATGATTTAACTCTTCCATAGTACGTATCTTTTGTACTTTCACCTCTGCCAAGAATGAGTTTACAAACCGGTTGAATACTTCAACACCACCCTTGGATTGAGGCGAATACGGCTTGGCATAAAGAACTCGAATGCCAAGGGATGAAAGTGATTGAATCAGCTAGTTCGAAACATACTGTTTTCCACGATCAAAATAAGCTGCATGAAAACTTCCGTACTGCAGAATTGCTTTACGACAGATGTCTTCTACGATTTCAGCTCTTGCGTTGTCATAAAATCTCGCAGATAGTACAAGTCTGGAATGATTGTCGATCAAAACAGATAGATAAGTTTGAACTGGCTTCCCTTTTTCACCGATTGGCAGAATTGGACCATACTTTAGATCCCCTTCCACCAGCATCATTCGATGTGGTTTGCAGAATCGTTTGGAAGAACTTTTTTCTGCCTCCATATATTTTTTCATCTGCTTTTTCCCAAAACCTGCATCATAAACATGTCTCTGTAAGGTAGAACGTTTCAGGGCTCCAGGTGCGACACGTCCTTCCATCTCAAGAATCAGAATGATCTGACTGATGGAACGGGAAGGGACTTCTCGCTTCAGTTGGATTGCTTCCGATACCAGCTCATCAAAGTTTTCGGGTAAGGATGGGCTTGGACGCATCTCACGATTCATCGGTTTTAATCCAGTAAATCCAGACTTTCGGTAAGCGTTCTCGTAACGATAGATGCTTCTCACAGAAATCTGATAGTGTTGTGCTTGTTTTTCGCGAAGCTGCTGTCTGGCTGCCGGATCCAATGTCTCTTCAAGGAGAGGGGAGATGATCTGAAACCGCTTTAAAGCTTCGCTTTCCTGCCATTGTTTCGTTGATTGTTTATTATCCATGGTAGATTGCCTCCTTCTGAAGACATCATACCGAATAAGAACTATGACAACAAAACAAAGTCGGTGCAGACATCAAGTGTAAGCCGGAACAAGAAATCCACCGGAATTATAGATGAATCGGAGAACGATTTCTAACCATCGTTCCATGGAACTTCTCATGTGCTCAAGCAATGACACGTCAGATTTTAAAAGTTCCTCACGAAAACCCAACAACCGATATCCAATGGATTTGAGATATCCATCAATCCTAAGTAGATTTAGAAGCAGCCAGGAATGGCATCGTATCATCGTCATCTCACAGGGATAATCTTCGGAATCCTCATCCGATGGAAGAATCACACCATCGAGAACGCCTGAGATAATCGATGTTTCATAATGTTTGAAGGGAGTGATGATATCTGGAAGCTCCCGATGCAGTTTTCCACAAGTGGGACATTTGAGCCTCCGGATAGATAGTGTAGTTTTCGTACCACCTTCTAGCTTCCTTATTCTTTTACACGAATCCCTGTATTCTAAAGGAATACAACAGATAGGGCAGTAGGATATGCCATTGCTTTCAACAAAAAATATCTTCTTCCTCATTGTATGTAAGCTTGTAATCTGTTATAATAATCATGGTTTTTACCAGATATATCCCAGAGTACAGGTCTTGCGAGGAAGTGTGCTCTGGGATTTTCCTTTCCTATACTAATGTCAGTATACAGGTTTTTCCAGAGACAGTCAAAGAGGTCTATTTATCGACAGTTCAGGCCGGCAATAACACCTATGCAATAGAACAAGGTGTGTTTTAAACACACTTTGTTCTGCGCCAAATGAGTGTTGCATGCTTTTCGCAACATTTTTCCTTTCTCATTCGTGCGTATAAACTTTATTTTATAGAAAATACTTCCTTAACACTGAAGGTGTTTCGAGTAATTTTCTATAAAAAATTCTTCGCATATCATCATTCGTATTGGTTAAGCGTTACAAAGTTGCCTCATTCCTTCTCCCCCCGATATTCTTCACTACATCTGAATCCTAAAGGAATTATACTCTCCTTTTCGCAAATATTCTATCCTCCAACATTTTTTGAAATGATAGTCTTTGCATTCGAAAATCCTAAGCCTTGATCTCCCGTAAGGATAATAAAATGCTCCCCC
>JAQXNU010000071.1 GCA_029098165.1 Clostridiales bacterium | reverse complement strand
TTCCTTACTTTTACAAAACCTTTTGCTATCTGTTATGATAACAGATTGCTTTTACAAATTTATTAGTTTTTTCTTACATTTTTTGGTTATTTACATTATAGACTACTTAATCTATTAATTCAAGTCAATTCATATATCGACTATTTCTATGATTGAATTTACTAATAGAATGTGAATACGAAAGTGTAAGTAAGAAAGATAGTTTTATCACTAAAAATGTAAATAAAGGTGCTGTGGCGAATATGCTTCACCATAGCACCTTACGTTAACTCAATGAAAAATACTATTTTGAATTTTTGCTGCATACACTGTTGTGCCGGTGAAGATCGTTACTAATGTCTCCCTTATGTTATAAAGAACTATCTTCGCTTAGTGTGACAGCCCTGTTCTTATTTATTGCTTATGATCTGATTTCAATCTCAAGCTTTCTACTTAAGTTCTTTAAAATCTTCTTGATGAATCCATCCACGGAATCTGAGCCAAATGCCTCATCCTTTGGTGTAAATTCAATCGTAAATGCCATACTCTTCTTGTCAGCAGGAATGGAAGCACCCTCATATACATCGAAAAGCTTAATGCTCTTGATATAGTTACAAGCTTCTGCCATTGCCTCTTCCACTTGACCGCAAGTAATGTCTTTGTTCATTAATAATGCAAGGTCACGTTTTTCTTCTGGGAACTTAGGAAGTGGAGTAAACATTGGAGTCTTGCCAAACCATTTGGAAAGAAGTGCAAGGTCGATTTCCATAAGGAAAGCGGATTCTGGCATATCAAACTCATCCTGAATGTCATACGCTACTTTACCTAAATAACCAATCTGTGTTCCCTCGCACATGATTGCTGCTGTCTGGTATGGATGTAAGAATGTTTTCTCACATGGCACATAAGTGAATTTCGTATTAATGCTGTCTGCAACTGCTTCCGCAATTCCCTTAAGGGAGAAGAAAGTTTCTTTTGCACCAAATACACCAACGCAAAGTACTTCATGCTCATCTGGATATTCTGTCAATGGAAGCTGCTTAGGTAAGAAGATATTTGCGATCTCGAATAATCTTCCTTCCATGTTGCCACGCTTTTCATTTCTAGCCATTGCATTTAACATAGATGGAGCAAGTGTTGTTCTCATAAGAGAAAGATCTTCGTTGATTGGATTTAAGATTCGGATTGCATTACGCTCAGGAGCATCTGCTGGGAATCTTAACATATCAAGATCCGATGGAGAGAAGAAAGAATAATGGATTGCTTCATAAGCACCTGTTCCACATAATACTTTCTTAAGTTTCGCTTTTCTCTTCTGATGTTCTGTAGGACCACCCATGGTAAGCTGTGCAGTTGGTAAGAACGTAGATTTTACATGCTCATAACCATACATACGAATCACTTCTTCTGCGATATCTGGGTAATCTTCAATATCTTCACGATAAGCTGGAATCTGAATTGTCAACTCATCTTGGTTAATCACTGGTTCAAAGTCAAGGTTCTTCATGATCTTTAAGATTTCATCATTCGGAACTGTGATACCAAGAACAGCATTTACTTTATTGATGCTTACTTTCATCTCTTTGCGTTCTACAGAATTACCTGTATGAACATCAACATGAGTTGCAGAAACTTTACCGCAACCTAATTCTTCTACTAAATGAAGGGCACGATCTAAACCAAGTACAGTAGAATATTCATCGACACCTTTGGAGTATCTAGAACTTGCATCTGTAGATTTACCAAGAGCACGTGCAGTCTTTCTGATGCTGTCACGAGCAAATTTTGCTGATTCAAAGATTACAGATGTTGTAGTCTCACGAATCTCAGAATTCAAACCACCCATAACACCAGCTATTGCAACTGGTTTTACCCCATCACAAATAACAAGGTTATTGTTTGTCAATTTATATTCCTGACCATCTAATGTAGTGATTTCTTCATTTTCATTCGCACGACGAACATGAATTGCGTTACCTTCAAGGTAAGCTTCATCGAAAGCATGCATTGGCTGACCAATTTCCATTAAGACATAGTTGGTGATATCCACGATATTGGAAATAGAATCAATACCAACTAATGCAAGTCTTCTCTTCATCCATGCTGGAGATTCTCCGATCTTAACATCAGTTACATAATGAGCCATGTAACGTGGGCAAAGGTCTGTCGCATCTACTGTTACTTTAAATCCATCTTTTGTTTCGCTAGTTGCTGTATAATCAGTCGCTGGCATCTTAAGTGGATTCCCAAGGATTGCAGATACTTCTCTTGCGATACCAAGAATGCTCTGGCAGTCTGGACGGTTTGCAGTGATGGAAATATCGAAGATATAATCATCAAGACCAAGGATTGGTTTTACATCAGAACCTACAACGGCATCGTCTGGTAATGCTACCAGACCATTATAGCCTGCACCTGGATACATGTTTTCCGTAACGCCAAGTTCTACACCAGAACAAAGCATACCGAAGGATTCATAACCACGTAATTTCCCCTTCTTGATTGTCATAACACCTTCCACTGTCTTATGATCTTTCGCAGTTGCGTATACCGTTGCACCAATTAATGCAAGAGGGAATTTTCCGCCTGCTTTTACGTTGTCCGCACCGCAGCAGATCTGGAAAGTACCATGTTCTCCTGCATCTACCTGACACAAATGTAAATGAGTATCTGGGATATCTTCACATTCAATGACATGACCAACTACAACTTTACTAATATCTTTGCCGACTTCAATCAGCTCTTCTACCTCGAAACCGCTTGAAAATAATTTCTTTTCAAGTTCTTCCGGAGTTACATTTATATCAACATATTCCTTTAACCAACTCAATGGAACTAACATAATAAGCCTCCTTTATCCTTCTTAATCATCGATTTGTTTTAATACACGTAAGTCTGACTCGAATAAATTCTTAATGTTATTGATACCGTATTTTAACATTGCAATACGTTCCATACCAATACCGAATGCTAGACCACTGTACTCGTTGGAATCGATGCCACAGTTCTCAAGAACTTTCTTATTAACGATACCAGCACCAAGGATTTCAATCCAGCCAGTACCTTTACAAAGCTTACATCCTTTACCACCACATTCGAAGCAGCTACAGTCAACCTCTACCGAAGGCTCTGTAAATGGAAAGTAAGATGGTCTTAAACGAGTTGTTGTTCCCTCACCAAAGATCTTTTCTACGAAGATATCAAGCATACCCTTTAAATCACCAAGAGTGATGTTCTTATCAACAACAAGACCTTCACACTGTGTAAACATTGGTGAATGAGTTGCATCATCGTCAGAACGGAAAACCTTACCTGGAGATAAAATCTTGATTGGCGGTTTTTTTGCTTCCATAACATGAATCTGTCCGGAAGAAGTCTGCGTACGAAGTAAGAACTCAGGGGATAAGTAGAAGGTATCCTGCATATCACGTGCTGGATGATCTGCTGGTGTATTTAATGCTGTAAAGTTATAGAAATCTGTTTCGATTTCTTTTCCTTCATATACTTCAAATCCCATACCTGCAAAAATATCAATAATCTGGTTGATCACCTGAGTGACAGGATGTAAGTTTCCACATTCTGTTGTTTCTGCTGGCATAGTAACATCAATTTTCTCTGATTCATAGCGTGACTGAAGTTCTTTTGCTTTTGCTTTCTCATCAAGTTCAGCAAAGAAGTTCGTAGCCCACTCTTTTAATTCGTTAACGCTTTTACCGTAATTTGCTCTGTCTTCTGGAGCGATGTTTCTCATCTCTTTCATTAAGAGACCAATTTTTCCTGTCTTAGAATCAAGATATTTTTTCTTCATCTCATAGACAGCTTTCGAACTGTTTAACTGTTCTAAACTAGACATAATTTCCTGCTTGATTGCAACCATGTTATCATTTAATCCTTGCATAAAATTACTCCTACTTTCTCTATATTTTTTCGTGAGCTGGACTATTTTTGCTTTATAACACAAAAAAAGCCCGCTCCACACTTAAAAAGTATGGGACGAGCTAACCCGCGGTACCACCCATGTTCAGACATCGTTTGATATCTGCACTTGATATGCTTTAATGCAGCAACTACATTCACTTAATCTATATGATCCAAATCATCACACGTAGTTTTCGTGAAAAACTCCAGTGCTGAAATTCATCTGTAATCTATTCATCCATGCTTTCAGCCGATGACACGGACTCTCTGAGAACTCAATTTACAAACTACTTACACACCTTCAACATTTATCGTTATTGTAAACTAAGTTTTTCAAGTAGTCAATATAATTTTTTAGAAGCGACTCAATTACAACTTAGGATTTCTCTACTATTTCTTTTTAATTCTTAATTTCTCTCCTGATCCAAAATAAACATAGGACTCCATAGTATTTGTTGGCGATTCTAGATAGGAATCTAGTTCCCCACTTACTCGATTAGTTCCTGATTCATATAAACGACGCCCCTTTCTATATGCTACATCGTACTCTCAGACTCTTAGCTACAAAGTTTTACTTATATAAGACTAAGATACTATAAGCACAAGAAAGACTAAATGGTAAAAAATCATAATAAAGTGGTTTATCTTCACGATTATTGAAAAGCAATTCAAGCGGACACTTGCTCTTTACTTTGATGCATTCCCAACGATATTTAGAACATCCCAAGTACGGACAAATGACGGACTACAATTGTATTCTTCGGGAACCGGATTGTCTCGTAACTACGGATGATCCCCATTAGTTGATTTTGTTGTATTTGATTTGGAAGCATAACCTTACGATCAAGTCCTTTCTAATTGATACATGACGGTTGGTTGCTTTCTATTCAATCCGCGCACCAAATTTAAACTGATTTTCCAAAACCTTTGGGCAATGCTGAATGATATTATACTTCAATTTCTGGACGTTCTGTTTTTTTTGTCCATATACATTAATTACAACCGTATAGTTTGGTAGGGTTAATGTGATATCATGTGTCGTTCGAATAAAATTAACAGAATATTTATTCTCACAAACATTTGTGATTTCATCAAGTGCAGCTATTTGTCTGATATCCTTTGCATTTGCAATCAATCGGTGGGAGCAGATAATATTTTTGTCTTTGTATACGATATCGTTAAAGAGTTCATCTGCCTGTTCTAGCAATTTCGGATTCTTCTTCATGAATCGATCTTTTAATGGATTTACAAATCGGTAAATCCATATACACATCAGAATTAAAAATAACAGCGTAAACGCCCCCATAACAATTGCTGCCTCCGGTTCTTCTAATGTAAACATAATAAATGTCAGAAATCCTAACAGTGCCATCATAATTACACAAACTATGATCTGTATTATAGCAGTTTTTTTGATTTTCTTTATCACTAGCTCTCTTCCCATAGCCCCTCCTCTAAGCATAAACTTAATATGTACCTACGAAAGCATTATAACATAAGAAACGATACTATACCATGGTTTCTTGCTTCACAAACCAATACAAACTCAAATAACAATAGGTGTAACATTAGCAATTAAAACAAATGCCAACGCTACACCCCACACACTTTAATGAACCAGCCTTAACTTATTACAAGAGCTCATTTTCTCTATATTAACTAATCTTCAAATGGAATTACTGCTCCATCATACTTTTCATTGATAAATTTCTTGATGGTATCGGATTTTAATACTTTCACAAGTTCTTTTACATTATTGTTGTCTTCATTTCCTTCTTTCACTGCAATTAAGTTAACAAATGTTTTTGCAGCTGTAGAATCGGATTTTTCGTATACAACTGCATCCTTTGCAACAGAAAGTCCTGCTGCTAATGCATAGTTACCATTTAATACAACAAAGCTAACCTCTTCACGGATACGTGCAATCTGAGCTGCCTCTAATTCTTTGATTGTGATCTTCTTTGAATTTTCCACGATATCATTAACGGTTGCCTCTAAACCAACACCTTCTTTTAATTTAATAATTCCATTATCCTCTAATAGTAATAGTGCTCTTGCTTCGTTCGTTGTATCATTCGGAACCGCGATTACATCCCCTTCTGTGAGATCTTCTAATGCTGTTTTCTTACCAGCATAGATACCGAATGGCTCATAGTGAATATCGCCAACATCCACAAGATGGGTTCCCTGTTTTTCATTAAAATCATTTAAGTAAGGGATATGCTGAAAATAGTTTGCATCAAAATCTCCACTCTCAACAACTAAGTTTGGCTGAACATAGTCATCGAAAATCGTAATCTCTAATGTATATCCGTCTTTTTCTAACTCTTTTTTAGCTTCTTCTAGAATTTCCGCATGAGGTGTTGCCGATGCTGCAACTTTGATTTTCTTATTTGCTGCATTACTACTAGATTCCTTTGTTCCACAACCAGTTAAACTACCTACGACAAATAAACT
Source organism: Clostridiales bacterium (assembly GCA_029098165.1). Classification (GTDB taxonomy): domain Bacteria; phylum Bacillota; class Clostridia; order Lachnospirales; family Lachnospiraceae; genus Lachnoclostridium. The sequence continues at coordinate 4,305 of JAQXNU010000071.1, read as the reverse complement.
TGCTAAAAATGCTGCTACAATTCTCTTCTTCATAAAACAAATCCTCCCTATTCTCTTCTTCATTATTTCTTTCTGCGATCCAAACGTTTTGATATTAACATTCCAGTACTTTGAAAGATCTGAACTAAAATGACAAGTAAAACGACCGTAACAATCATGATATCGGTCTGATAGCGATGGTAACCATAACGGATCGCGATATCACCAAGTCCGCCACCGCCAACGATACCCGCCATCGCGGAGTAACCTAAAATTGTTCCGATTGCGATGGTCATTCCAACTAAGATGGAAGTTCTCGCTTCCACTAACATTACTCGAACAATAATTGTAAATGTACTAGCACCCATGGACTGAGCTGCTTCAATGACACCCTGATCGACCTCCTTTAGAGAAGATTCAATCATACGTGCGATAAATGGAGTTGCTGCCACAACCAAAGGAACAATCGTTGCAGTTGAGCCATAACTCTTTCCTACAATCGCTCTCGTAAATGGTATCAATACAATCAGTAAAATTAAAAATGGTACGCTTCGAATGATGTTCGATATCACATCCAGTATCTTGTAGATCAGCCTGTTTGGCTTAATTCCCTGCTTATCGGTTACTGCTAATGCTATTCCTAATGGAAGTCCTAATAAATATCCGATTGCTGTCGATCCTAGTGTCATGTACAACGTCTCTAAGATTCCTTGGACAATCATCGTAATTATCTGTTTATCCCACATAATCGTACACCTCCTCAACTTCCAGTCCTCTGCTTCTTAAATACTCTTTCATCAGTTCTGCCACTTGACGGTCTTCCGGCAACCCTAAGATCATCTCTCCATGGGCAATTCCTCCGACATTCTTTGTGTCAGCTTTTAATATGTTTACTGGTGCCTGATATTTGATCACCATGTTTGCAATCACTGGTTCAAAAGAAGAATTCTCAGTAAATACGATGCGGATACAGTGTTTTGTCACAAGTTCTTTGACTTCTTTTTGTTTTTTGAGAGAAACACCTGCTTCATCTTTTTTGATGATCAATTCTCTTGCTTCCTGTGACTTTGGATGAGAAAAGATATCAAATACTTCTCCCTGTTCTACAAGTTTTCCACCACCGATGATAGCAACATGAGAACAAATCTCTTGTACTACTGCCATCTCGTGAGTAATGATTACGATGGTGATTCCATACTTTTCATTGATTTCTTTTAGTAATGCTAAGATGGATTTTGTCGTTTGTGGATCTAAGGCGCTTGTTGCTTCATCACATAACAAAATCTTTGGTTCTGCTGCTAAGGCTCTTGCAATTGCTACTCGCTGTTTTTGTCCGCCGGATAACTGAACCGGATATGATTTAGCTTTATCGGTAAGTCCAACAACTTCGAGTAATTCATATGCCTTCTTTCTGGCTTCTTTCTTTTTCATTCCTGCAATGGTCAATGGGAAGCAAATATTATCGATGACATTCTTCTGCATCAATAAATTAAATTGCTGAAAGATCATTGCAATGTCTTTTCTTGTTGCTCGAAGTTCTTTGTTGCTTAAACTGGATAAGTCCTTACCATCTACTTCGACCGTACCTTGTGTTGGTCGCTCTAAGAAATTAATACAGCGTACCAATGTACTTTTTCCTGCACCAGACATTCCGATAATTCCGTAAATGTCACCCTGGTGTATGCTTAAATTGATATCATCCAATGCTTTAAACTCACCGGAGGATGACTGAAAAACTTTGGACATATTTTTTATACGTATAATTTCATCCATAATAAACCCTCTCTTACTTCTTAAGTTGGATTGATTGTTTTCTCCGTTTCTTAAGATGAACTCATTATATACGATTCGTAAAAATAGTGATAATACAAAAAAGATACAGCCTGTTATAGGTTGAGCCTATATCAAGTGTATCTTTCATGGGACAAGTAAAGTAATATACTTTTATCGACTTATTTCGTAATTGTTTGAAAACTAAAGTACATCTTTCTGACATTTTCTCAGTTCTTCGATATATAGATTTCCAAGTTTGCTGAGCGTTACTCCACGTCTTGTGACATATCCAATCGTCATGATATCATCACAGGCAAGCGGAATCGCACAAAATCCAGAACCATTTAATTCTTCACAGATGATACCGGAACAAAGTGTATATCCATTGATGGCGACCATCATATTTAAGATTGTGGCACGATCATTGACTTTGATTAGCTTTTTGTATTCATACGTACTCAATACTTCTTCGTTAAAATAAAAGGAATTATATTCGCCCTGGTCAAAAGATAGACAAGGATAATCCTCTAATTCCTTCATCGTAATGACTTTCTGACTGGCCAATGGATTCGATGAACTTAAATAAACATATGTATTACAAGAAAACAACTTATGAAATTCCAGATCATTTTCATGTAATACTTTCGTTAGTACTTTTTCATTAAAGTCATTGAGACATAGAATTCCGATTTCACTACGAAAGTTTTTTACGTCATCCATAATCTCATGAGTTCTAGTCTCATAGATTGCAAATTCATACTCATCCATGCCAAACTTTTGCACTAAGGTTGCGAATGCATTTACCGCAAATGTATAATGCTGTGTCGATACATGGAATTTCTTCTTTGTTGTTTTGTTATCGAGATAACGTTCTTCCATCATACGATATTGCTCTATCATCTGTCGGGCATAGGATAAAAATTCTTTGCCTTCCGCCGTAATTGTAATTCCTCGATTGGTACGACGAAAAATGGAGATTCCGATTTCCTTTTCTAATTCTTTGATCGTTCCCGATAAACTTGGCTGCGAGATAAATAATGACTTCGCTGCTTCATTCATCGATCCTTTGTCCGCGATCATAATGGCATATCTCATTTGCTGTAAAGTCATAAGGTACCTCCCTCTTTATCCATAATTATACTTTGCTCAAAGAAACATGACAAGATTAATTAAAGCCCACATTGTCCATTCGGATCTTACCATTTTCTTTCGTATTCAATGCAATCGTAAGCTCTACAATACAGCTCATATCCAGATTCGTTCCCTCTGTCGTAAATGTACTTTCTGGAATGGTCACCGTCTGGAACTGATGCTTAAATTCATAATCCCCAAAGACATAATCCAGTTTTCTAAGCTGTACCGGTAACGTTGGATAAACAATCGCATGATCGCTGATTTTTGCCCGAGCGGCATTCCCTGCAGCATCCGTTAAAATTACTTCTCCATCAAGCAATCTCGTACGATCGAAATCTCCTTCACTCATATCCGCTACATCAAACACAACGGATCTACCAGCGAAATTTACTTCTGGCAACTGAAAACGAATCGCTGCTTCTTTTGTATCTTTCCATGATGCAACTAACACATAATTTTGTTTCGTATTCCCACTTCCAAAGGACGTTCTTTCTTCTTTCCATAGATCCAGGTTGGAAGTTTCGATTCTTGCCTGATCCATCGTTGCGGTATTTAAGTTTGAATCTTCGTCAAAATTACTAATACACTGAAAGTTCGAAGTCTGATAAATCTGCTGATACACGGTTTTTGGTAAACTGTCGGCATACATATGACAATCCTTTAATAAGCCTTCATCTGTCTTATCTCCTTTTAAGGTTACATCCAAAAAGGTCTTTAAGAACGTTTTTAGAATTTCTTGCTGAGCAGATTCTTCCATTAAATTCGCAACATTTAAGAAATCATTGATTGGGTAGCCATAATCATATCTTCCCCATTCCGTATTAAACTGTCCATGATTGGCATTTGCGATATAAACCAAGCTCTTTAAATAATTCCCATCCTGCGTAAATGTTACATTATCATACTGTTTTTGTCCCATCGCGATGGAAACATCATGGTCATTCGCTCCCTGCAACACTAGGTAGTTGACATCCTGTATCGAAACTTCATGTTCTGCCGGCTGGTACTGATCCACCGTCGGTGCGATTGCGATTAATGATTTTATGTCAAAATGATAATCGAATTTTACATTGCCATTCTCCGGATAACAATCATAGTCATTAAATAGATAAGCTGTACTAACGGTCTCACCACCTCTGGAATGCCCTGCGATTGCGATCTTATCCTCATTGATCTTTTGATACCATTCACTGGTTTCGTCTTTATTTAACTCCAAAATATACTTCATATTCTCAAGTAATAAAACAGCTCTGCCGTCATTCTCATCACTTAAATCATTGCAGCTGTTCTCATTTACGGAGATGACCACATAACCATAAGAGGAAAGATATTCTCCCAAATAGTCGTATCCAAGATAGGAATCGACCGTATAATCATGATTGCCATGAACGATAAATAGCACCGGACAGTTCTTCTGAT
>JAQXNU010000070.1 GCA_029098165.1 Clostridiales bacterium | reverse complement strand
TGTACCGGAGTCAGGATCTACGATACCTCTCTGATATGCATGATTCAAGAACTGAAGCATCTTGTAATATCCTGCTGTCTTATCGGTTGCACGTGTAAATGTTCCGTCTGGCTTTAATACTGCAGAGTCTTTTAATTTATCGCCATACCATGTTGTTAACTGTACAACATTGGCAATACCCATCATATCATCACCATTATCCCAGTCTGGCCATAACGATAATGCATACGCTGGATCTCCATCAGGATTGGTTGGATGTTTTTTCTGAATCTGAGCAAGGACATCAATCAATCCATCCAAATCAGCAATATCTGGACAACCTAATTCACTGTATTGATCCCAACGAAGCATTGGGCTGGAGTAGATAACATCCTGTGAAAATGACGTTGGGGAAGAATTCGTCATCTGAACAGGGATACCATACGTAAGTTTGCTTGTATTATTTGGAATACCATTGTTATAAACATCGATCTGTTCTTTAAATTTCATTAAGTTTGGATAATTACTGATGGAATCCGTAATATCACGTACTAAATTATTGTCGATACAGTCTGCAAAATCAGAACGTTCCAAAAGAACGATATCACCTAATTCCCCTGCGCTTGCGCGTGTCTGGTAAATCTGGTCACCTGCAACCTGAGGTGAAATAATGTTTAACTTAATGTTAAACTTATCTTTTAAAATCTTACCATACCAGCCAATCTGGTCACCTTCATAATTTGCAGCAACGTCAAAAACTGTAATCAGCATCTCATCTGCATAATCAGAAGCTGCTTCTTCGGCTGGAGTTGGTGTATTCGCATCTACAGGAGCTTCCGTAACTTTTTCTGTAACTGGCTCTTTGGTAGGTTCTGTATTCGATGTTGGGTCAGATTTTGAGTTCTTACATCCGCCCAACAAGCCGATCATACAGATTACGAGTAAAAGTGATACCGCTTTTTTAAATCTCATGTTCTACCTCCTCATAACTCTGCGTTCTATAATCAACGACAGGTGGATTGCTCCACTGTCATTCATTATCCCTTCACTGCTCCAATCATAATACCTTTCTGGAAATACCTCTGGAAGAAAGGATAAACTAATATGATCGGTGTAACTACAACAATGGTTACCGTCATTCGTATCGATGTCGCTGTCTGAGTGGTAGCTAATGTTGCTGCCAAATTCGAAGACGACGATGTACTGTTGATCAGTGCCTTTAAGGAATTGGCTTTATTGATATACTGATACAATGTAAACTGTAACGTGTACAATCTGCTCTCGGTTACAAGTAACAGCGTATCCTGAAAGGAATTCCACTGGTTTACGGCTGTAAATATAGCAACCGTTGCAAGGATTGGCTTTATGACTGGCAAAATGATATAAAAAAATATCCTAAGTGTCCCTGCACCGTCGATTTCCCCTGCATCCTGAAGTTCTTTTGGTATGTTTTCCACATATGTCTTACACAAAACGATATAAAATGGTGCGACACAAATTGGAAGGATATATCCCAAAAAGTTATTAGTTAAATTTAATTTCTTCATTGTAATGAACCAAGGAATGATACCAACATTAAAATACATGGTTACAACGACATAGCGATACCAAAATTTACGTTTCCACAAACTTTCTCTTGTGAACATATAACCAAGAAATGCTGCGATCATTACCGTGATAATCGTTCCAGCTACCGTTCGAAACACTGATATCTTAAATGCTTGAAACAAAGATGGAATCTTTAATACCTCGATATAATTCTTAAAATGAATTCCCTTCGGCCAAAAAATGACCTTTCCTCGTTCGCTTAAATTATTTGCACTAATGGAATTGATGAATATGTAATAAAAAGGATAAGCACACACAAATGCAAATATGGAATAAATAAAATATGTAATTGCTGAAATGATACGATCTGATCTACTTACTTTTATCTTGTTTCTTTTATTCTTGCGACTCAATCCCATACCCTCCTAACGTCATATCGTTGCACTAATCTAGATAAATCCTTCTCCACGAACGATTTTAGATATCTTATTGGCTATACAGAGCAATACAACACTGATCACACTTTTAAAGATACTGATCGCTGTTGATAAAGAATAACCTCCGCTTCCCATCGCCAAATTATATACATAAAGATCCAAAACCTGAATGTATTCTTTATTAAAAGAATTCTGGAATACATAGAACTGCTCAAATCCATTCGATAAAAAATTCGCAAGATTTAGCATTACTATGACAAAATACGTTGGAAGGATGGAAGGAATCGTAATATGCCAAATAATCTTCATTCGAGAAGCTCCATCGACCCTGGCCGCCTCATTCATCTCTTCATCAATACCACTGATTGCTGCTATGTACATGATTGCTGCCCATCCAGCATTCTTCCAGGTCAGCCATAACCACATCTTAAACCAGATATGAGAAGACGACTGTAAGAATAGCTGTGGTTTATCAATCCAGCCTAAACGCATCAAAACCTGATTGATAACACCATTACTGTTAAATACACAAAAAGCGATCGAAAATACTAATACCCAACTGATAAAGTTTGGTAACGTTGTAACAGTTTGTACGAATTTTTTATAACGCTTACTTTTAATCTCATTCAAAAATACAGCAAAGATCATTGGGAACCAGGAGAATAAAAGACTTAATCCACTGACAGCAAAAGTATTCCTCAGAACATCTATAATGGATTTGAATTTCACTTCATTCTCAAACATCGTTCGAAACCACTTAAATCCTACAAAGGAATCCATAGACAACGGATAAGGTGGACGATAATCAAAGAATGCATAGGTCCATCCATACAGTGGAAAATAAGAAAATACCGCAACTAAAATCAAGATTGGCAGGATATAGAGAAATTCTTTATATCCTCTTAATTTCTTTCTGTTTTTCGTAAAATGCATACGCACATCCTCCAGATTCTATAATGTATTCAAGGACATAAGATAAGCTGGCAGTGATCATGATACTTGTAAGGGGCATTCGGCAGACAATAGTTTGTCTAGTCTATCTCTCATACTATGTATATGATCCTGTTTTATAAATATGATACGTACTTAATATAACACCTAAACTAATTATAGATTGTCGCGCTTAAGATATCTATAAATGGCATGGTATTGGCAATGACAAAAATTCTGGCACGGCTTGTAAATTATTTCCATTCCTGTTATACTATCTCTTGAGCCTTTCACATTCTAGATAAATCCATTATCAACACGATACCCTAACATTTTCTATGGAAAGGATCGTAATCTCATGTTTTCTGAACGTGTTAATCTCCTTCTTACAACATTACATGCAACCAATACGGACATTGCACACTATGCTGGCTGTGATGCTTCTAACATTAGTCGTCTTCATACCGGTGCAAGAACGCCAAAGCCTTCAAGTCCGACCGTTGCAAAATTCGTACAAGGTATTTATCAGTTTGCATATCAACATAATTCTTTACCATTACTTTGCTCTTTATGGAATGGATTACCTTCCCAGAATGAAAGATCGATCAAAACCTCGATCAAAGCCTGGCTTTATCGAAGTTCTGGTTACGACCAGCTAATGTCTGGAATTTCTCCCAAACATTCAAATGCGGTCTATCACTCGTTTGGAGATAAACTCAATGCAGTAATGAACCTGCTTGATCTAACAAATGTCCGTCTTGGTAAAGCAGTAAATCTAGATGCTTCCTATATCAGTCGCTTTCGCAATGGCATACGGATTCCAAAATCCAATAAAATGATTAGGGATCTATTATGCCACATTCTTTTCGAATGGACGTTAGAACAGCATAAACAAAAAGAACTCGCTTTCATGATAAAGTATCCAGAATCCTATCTGGCAGATGAAGAACGATTTGAAACTTATTTTACAAACTGGCTCTGTGATTTCAATTCGAAAACCGTAGATCAATCGCTCAAGGATATGCTTAATGAGATTGATTCCTTGTCAGTGTCTTACGATTATATGCTTCCAGATGTGAAAACAGTGGCACTAAGTAGTATTCTCGACAGCACAGAAACCATCTATTATGGTACAGAAGGTTTTCGTACCTGTGTAATTCGTTTTCTAGGGAATGCACTAAAACTACATGTAAAAGAAATTCTTCTTTATACCGACCAGAATTATGACTGGTTGACCAAAGATAAAGAATATTACCAGAAATGGTTAACACTAATGAGAGAATGTATGCGCAACAAGATTCACTTTAAGATCATACATACGATTGATGATAAATATGAGATCGCTAAAACAATTGAAACCTGGCTCCCACTCTATGTATTTGGAACGATTACACCTTATTGCTGTAACAAGAAAGCAGTTGGTCCATTCACACATACTCTCTTTCTGTGTCCGGGAATCAGTTGTATCGAAGCCTGTCATTTAAAAGGATTTGAAACAGAGGGGTTGTATTTTTACCATACTAACCTATCCTGCCTCGTCTCACTTCAAAAACAATACTTAAGTCTGCTAAATACATGCGAGCCACTCTTTCATATTTACAGCACAGAAGTTCAGAAGGATCTACAGTTCACATTTATGAATCCACATTCGAAAGGACTGTTTTCCCTTCTCCCCTCACTTTCGTTTTCTTCTCTACCTAAAAGCACTTTAGAAGCAATGCTTCAGCGTAATCTCATCCCAGCCATGGAAATGGAACGCATTCTAACCTGCTGGGAACGTCATCACAATGCCCTAATTACACAATTAAAGTATGGCTCTGTCTATGAATTTGCTCCGATTGCGTCAGATCAGGAACTTTCATTTCAGACCGTAACCTTACCAGTAAATGATATATTGAGTGATGTACCGATCAGTTATACAATGGATGATTATGTCGCCCATGTTAAGAATATTCTGAACTTGATGAAGAATAACACAAAATATCATTTTTACGTAATCCCAAAAGCATCCTTTCGCCATATGTATATTGGGATTACCGATACCCAAGTAGCAATCATGAAAACCAATCAACCTCATATCACCTTTATAATCATAAACGCTAAGATGCGTGCTGCTTTTTGCGAATACTTAAGTCATATTCGCGAAAAGAATAAACAAGAATGCGATATGACTCACCAAAAACTACTCCACTACATTCAGCAACACCAATATAACGAAAAAAAGGACTGGGAATAACTAGGGACGAGGAACGAGGAGAGCGCAAGGGAGTCCTATTAGAATTTGGCTGCCTTTCCCTTCGGCCAGACTTAACCAAATTCTAATAGGATTCCCTCACGCTCTCCTCGTTCCTCGTTTTGCTGTTTTTTCACAGCCCTCTTTTTTCGTTATGCCTATTTTCTATGAATGAAATATTCTGTGACCTCTTGAGCTTGTTTCTTACATCTGCCACAGCCTTTGCCTATGCCTGTTACTTCCACTACTTCTTCAAAAGAAGATGCACCATTGTTTACTGCTTCTTCTAAATCTGCCAAAAATACTTTCCTGCATCTGCAGATTGCCTTATCCATATTTTGTTCCATTTATTTCTCCTGGTTCTTTCATTGATTTGATATTGGATGAATCCAAATAAATTAATTCAACTATATTTAAAATAGAAATTATTCCTGATTTTATTATATATAGGAACAAAGGAAAACACAATGGAATGTTATGGTATTTAATATGCATCGAAGTAGAGTAGACCAGTTCTATGCATAAGAAAGCAATGGAAACATCAGTCGTTTCTCTGAAAAATGATCAAATACTTTTCCTTTCACAAATAAGGTTGTATTTGGATCATTCATGAGTTTACATTCATATGTTTCTTTGTTTTCTGGAACAAATCCTAATCTCACGCTCTTCACAGATGTTCCAAAGGCATGGATGATTTCTTCTAAGTCCACCTTCTGTTTGGAATAAACGGCATAAATCAAAAGTTCTGAATCATTCTCCTCGGCCACAACATAGGCATTTAACGGTTTCACATAAAAGACATTTTTTTTCATGAACTGTGACAGGTAAAACATCTGCAGCTCACTATTGTTTGCCATATCAAAAGAATAAAAGTTCTTACTTTCTTCTATAATTGCCTTCATTGCATCCCATTCTTGTTTGTTTTCCATTGAAACACTTACCACAGTTCTATCTACTTTCACTGAAACTTGTTTTTGATATTCATACTGTTCTTCTTTATGATAGCCAAACTTTGGATAAAAGTTAAGAACGGAGTTATTTGCAAATAAATATATTCCATCATATTTACCTTCATAATCCTGTTCAATCTGCTGCATGATGAGGCGAATCAATCCACGATTTCGAAATTCAGGATCCGTCATAACCGTTCCTATCTGGATCAGATGTTTCATATCCTGATTCCACATAAAATCAATTTCATTGACGGATACGTTTGCTACAATCTTGCCATCAATGATTACAGAATATGGATTATAATAATCTTTCCAATACCCATTCTGATACCAGTTTTCAAAGTTGAGACCATGCACTTTTTGGGCAAGAGCATTAAAACGATCTCTCAAATCTTTATTATCTCTGTAATTGTTTCTAATCTCCATCATCGCTTTCACTCCTTATCAATATAGATAAGAAATCTACATTTATTTGAGCCTCGTAATACAGACTCCTTGATTTCTACACGAATTTCTCGTTCTGGCATTAACTCATTTAGTATGTATAGGATACTTTGTTTCGAACACTCACATAATTCTGGATCGTTACACTTTCCCTCAGCTACCAAATGACAAGTGCACTTTGGATATCCCAATTCATATACTTTTCCAGATTCAATGATCTTTGTAAAATACATATTGCTATCTCCAGTTTCAGTATAAAATAAATCCAGATCTCCATGACATTCCTCAAATTGTTTTCTCTGTGATTCGAGAACATAACCGCTAACACAACGAACTGCCTGCTCATAATACTTATTCTCACTCATCTTTTCTCTCCTCTCTTACACTACTTTATCCCTAGTAATATTTTTAGCCCATTTATAACTATAATAATGTTTAAATACCCATGGCCACTTAACAAATTCATCGGTACAAAGTAAGAAGTAAACTACCTGTATCGGCAATTTCAATACAAATGCTGCTAAGAAACCTAATGGAATCGCATATCCCCACATATCGACCGTATCACAGATAAACCCAAATCGACTATCGCCTCCCGCACGAAACGTACCGGCAATCAGTGTTGTATTGACTGCGCTTCCGGTGATGTAATACGTATTGATCAATAGCATAAATTTTAGATAGTTCTTTGCAGTTTCGGTTATATTGGCATAATGAAGAGCAAACGGTGTGATTGCAAATACGATCAGTCCTCCTAAGATACCCGTAATAAATGATAATCGTAATAAGATATGACTCATCGTCTTCGCCTCTTCCTTTCTATTCTCTCCCAGCATCTGGCCTAATATGATTCCAGTCGCACTACCGATTGCAAAGCAGAAAACACTACCAAGATTACGTACAACTGACACGATTGCATTTGCAGCAACAACATCATCCCCTAGGTGACCTAAGATCACCGAATACATGGAAAACCCGACGGACCAAATGATATCATTACCAAGTGCAGGAATCGACATCGTTAAAAAGTCCTTGAATAATCCCGGATGACGATGAAAAATAGGTTGGATCACGATCTTAACATCTTTCGAACATAGGGAAACAACAATGCAGATTACCAGCGCAACCCCTCTAGAAATCGTAGTCGCCAATGCAACACCTCGAATTCCCATCTGTGGGAGACCAAATAAACCGAAGATGAACACTGCATTTAGCAAGACATTTAATCCTAACGCCACACCATCAATCAAAGTACAAATTTTCACACGACCGACACTTCGGAGTACTGCTTCATAAATGGAGACAAAACCCCAAAATATAAAACTGATTCCAACAATTCTTAAGTAGTCTGCTCCAATTTCAATCAAGACCTGATCATTCGTAAATATCTTCATCATCTTGGTTGGTAAGAAGCTACAACACAGCAGAAAAAGAGTCGAAATAATAGTTGAGAATCTTAAGGCAATCCCCTCCACCTTATGAATTGCCCCAACATCACCTTTCCCCCAATACTGTGCACTCAGCATGGAAACTCCTGTTCCAAGCCCATAATAGATCATAAATGCAATTGACATATATTGGGAAGCTAACGATCCGGCCGACAAAGAAGAGGATCCTACATAATTCAACATAACGACATCCGCTGAATTTACTGCTGCACTCAACAAATTCTGTAATACAATTGGAAGTGTAATTACAAAGATACGACGATACATCGCTCTTTTTTCTTCTTTTATCTGTACCATCTTTCATTCTCCTATCCGATTATAACTGAAATTATCAATTACTGCTTTGCAAGAATGATCAGATCTTTCAGTTTTTCAAATCCATTCTTTCGATAGAATGCTTCAGCTGGAAATCCTTTATCCGTATTTAAGATGATTGCATTCATATCATGATTTTTGATATCCTCCATGATAGATTGGATAAATTTGCTTCCAATTCCTTTTCCCTGCTGTGTATAATCCACACAAAACTCTTGAATATAGTATTCCATTCCATTGATCCAAGGTTTTGCAATTCCTATACTTAATGCAGCAATTTTGTTATCTACAATTCCTACATAACCGACAAAATAATTATTTTTATAAAAGTTTCTAAAATACGTTACCACCTGGTCTCTAGGCTCATATACATCGTACCATGGCTCCTTGGAAAATGTATTCATAAATAGATCGACACTTTCCTCGATATATTCTTCGGTCATTGCTGTTACCGTTACCTCCATTAATATGCCACCTGCTTTCTAAACTCCTTGTTCTTTCTCGAATATTTCTTCTTATTCTTCATCTGTTGTCTTGCCAGCTGCTCTGCTCGCTGCTTCGCATACTGATCTTCTCGTTGCAGGTTCAAGTAAGTTTTCCAACGTTTTTCTGATAATTCTCCACTCTCGATTGCTGCTTTTACCGCACATCCTTTTTCCGATCCATGGGAACAGTTACTAAATTTACATCGTGTTGTTAATTCTTCGATATCATCATAAGTAATCTCTATTCCTTCTTTGGCGTCTGCCATATGCAGATATCGCATTCCTGGTGTATCGATCACCATGGCGCCGCTATTTATGAAAAAGCTTTGACGATAAGTCGTTGTATGATGTCCCTGTGAATCATATTCCCGGATATCCTTTGTCTCCATGACTTTTTCGCCCAATAACGCGTTAACTAGACTGGATTTTCCAACACCCGAGGAACCTAAGAATACAACAACCTTTCCTTTTTGAAGAAATGGTGTCAGTTTTTCCATTCCATATCCCGTTTGAGAACTAACCGTGATTACTGCTGCCTGTTTGGCAACTTTTTGCGCCTGTTGAACATATTCTTCAATGTCATCACACAGGTCTGCCTTGCTTAGGATCACAACTGGCTTCCCTTTGCTTTGCCAAGCGACTGATAAATAACGTTCTAGCTTCGTCAGATTAAAATCTCGATTTAAGGACATGACGATAAATACATAATCAAAGTTAGCCGCTACGACCTGATCTGGCATTCCAGGAGTTGGATTTGCTCTCATAAATTTCGATTTTCGTGGTAGCGTCGCTGTAATCAGGCTGTCACCTATCTCATTGACCATAACTTCCACATGGTCTCCAACGGTTGGAAATTCTACTTCATTTGAATCAACATAATAACTCGCTGCCTTTAATCTAGCATACACTAATTTTTCTTCAACAAGAATCTGATAACGTTCTCTTTGTGCACTAACTACAATTCCTACTTTTGTAAATTCGTTCATTGATTTCATATGATTCTCCCATTCTTTTCATTACAATATTTGATTTGTTCTGAAAAATGGGCATAAAAAAAACGCACTAATATGCGTCACGTTAAACACGATCCATATAAGTTTTTATCATACCCATATTCAGTTAGTTCCGTTTACCTCAATGCTTCTGATATTTTTCATTATGATTACCTCCTTTAACTGAATTTATGATAAGTTACTTCCATATTATACATTTGTAGTTATATTTTGTCAATCTATATTTATCTTTTCGAGAGACTTTCTAATCGTACTAACGCTATGACCAGAAACAGAGGAAACTGTTACAGCCATAGCGTTGTTTTTCACTTTCTTATCGTATTCCATTGCCTGAGGTTAAATCTCTTTACAATAGATATCTGATATCATTCCATCGTCGTAATAACCTCTTTCAATTCGCTTAGCGAATGAATCGTAACATCTGGGTTGTATTCTTGGGACCAGACTCGATTCTCACGATTTAGCCATACGCATGGAATGCCTGCTCGTTTTGCCCCAATGATGTCATGACTGCTGTCTCCGATATGTACAATCTCCTTTGGTGATAAATCCATAAGTTTTAGCACCTGAGCAAAGAATTGCTCATCCTTGCTACCTTTATAATTATGTAAATCATCCGAGATAAATGCGGTTTCTGGTTGCATTATGGCGATGAGATCATCCACCATGATATGATTGGAATCACTCGATAATATTACACGATAGTTCTCTTTTAACTTGTTAATACATGGTAATGCATCTGGATAGAACGGAGCTTTGGAATGCTCTTGCAGCAAACTGTTAACGACCACTCTTGCTGTGACAGGATATTGCAATTCCTTTAACGCTTTTCTTGCACATATCATATAAACTTCATCCATCGTATAAAAATAATCGGTGGAATTCAATGCAACCTTGATTGCATCTGGATAGCTGTTCAAAACTGCTCTCCCACCACGTTCACCCAACTCTTTGCTATACTTTTCTTGTAAAATTGACTGCCAAATCTGAGGTATCCTCTCATTTACGTCAACTAACGTCTGAAAGATATCAAAACTGACAACTTTTATCATCGTACTTTCCCTCTTTTACTTTTCGTAGTTTCCTATCTGTCCATTATACTAATCCATACATTTTTTCGCAAGAATACATTCCCCGTAATTACTTGTAACTTAATCACAAAAAATACTCCATTTTATCAAAAAAACAAGATGAACGATACAGTTAAGACGGTCCAGCTTGTTTCCTCTTTTATAACATAATTCGATTGTCTGCAATAACGGATGATTACCTCAGCTGCTTCTTGTGAAAACAACCTCCACCTATGGAATACTGCACATATAGTATATGCAATTCTTTCAATTTAATCCGTTTTTTTCAGAATGCGATCATATTTTTCTTTTAATGCACGTTTCTCCTGAATGATCAAATCCACTTTACGATTTAGTCGATTACGCTCTGACTTAAGATGTTCCAGTCGATTCTTCATTCTCTTATTCTGTTCTGCTAAGTTGGTACATAATTCAATATCACTTGGCAGTACTCTAACACCATAGAATGCTCGGACATCCCGATATGATATACAAAAGCCTCCATTATATGCAAAACGGTAAATTTGCTTCATAAATGGAGTTTTTTCTTCCTCCTTCACGATCGTTATCATCTTCGAAAAGTTAAATGCAACGAAATCTGCAAGCTGTAAACCAGCATTATTATACCGTTTATCCACTATGACTAGATTTCGAATGTGTTTATGAATTGCCTGTTCACTTAAAAATGTGATTCCCTTAGAAGCTACTTTGATCTTATAAAAGTCATCCTGCATTTTCACGTCCGATGCATTTTCCGACAGTTGTTGTGAACTTCTTGCCTCGTAGATAATATACCCCACTCCATTTACCGAAATCAAAAAATGACAAAAATTTTCAATTAAGATTTGCAAAGCTATATCATAGCAATCGCTAATCACACTTCGAGATAGTGAATTATCTCCAAAATGAAACAGATCGATCATCTGTTTTTTATGAATGGCACAGCATAACGTCGTAATACTCTGATTTTTGATCAGCTGTGTGAATTTACGATATACTTCATGATAAATCTGTTCGATCTCATCTGTCGAATGCTTCGCAAAGTTATGATAAGCTCCCTTGGCAAATCGTGCCCGGTCCGGATTCGCTGCATTCTTCTTCACAAAGTTCAGTTCATTGCTATGCAAGATCGGATGGTATTTTCGAACATAGGACTCCTCCCAGATTGTTTTCTTGATCTGAGAAATTTCATCCTCTAAGTACCCAATATTTTCAACATTTATAATAACTCCAGACATTGTAAAGATATGATTCTCTTCATCCTCACTCTCATCCAGATATAAATAGTATTCACCTTTCACGTTGATCTCCTAAAAACTAAATTCGCCGATAAAGCGTATTTTTCGTAATTTCATCATTAAATTTAGTATTTCCAGAAACGTTTGTAAAATGTACCTAGTTAGGAGGTCAAATGTTGGCAATGTAATTCTTCCAAGCGCATGATTGTTACTTATTTGCTGCATCTTAGTTATTCAAATAATTGTTTGATTTCTTCTTCGCTGAGCGCTCGATATTCTCCCACTGGAAGTGTTTCATCAAGCTTTAGCCCGCCAATCTGAATACGTTTCAGATAAATAACGAAACACCCAATCGATTTCAACATTCGTTTTACTTGATGTTTTCTACCCTCCGAAATTGTCAGATACCCACAGGTAACCATCTGATCCTTTTTGAATTGTTCTCGCTTCAAAAAGTCATAAGAATACTGCTGCTTCAGATCTGTTAACAGATAAGAGCCTTCGATTTTAAGTTTAGCTGGAAGCGTTAACGTTTCATCTCCGATATCAACCCCTGATTCAATGATTTTATGCTTCTCTTCGTCAATACAGCCCAATGCCCAAAAATAATAAGTTTTGTCCACATGTTTGGTCGGATGCATCAATGCATGCTCGAATTTCCCGTCATTTGTAAATAACAGCAACCCTTCCGTATCTTTATCCAAACGTCCCACCGGAAAGACTCCACATCGATCTTCTTCTTTAAAATACTCAAACACTGTTTTATGTTGCAGATCCGATTTAGCTGTAATACAGCCACTTGGCTTATGAAACATATAATGCACTGTTTTTGCAGAGGCTAACTGACGGCCCTGATATACCACTAGGTCCTTTTCTTCTTCAATTTCTGCTGCAGGATCAAGTTGGACCTCTCCATTTACTTTAATTTCCCCATTTGCAATTAAGATACGAGCCTTCTTTCTACCCGCCACATCGGCCTGAGCCAAAAACTTATCTAATCGAATCAATTACTTTTTCCTTTCTAAGCTAACTTACGTTTATTCATATTCTATTTAATTATTATGCTCTTTCTTATTAACGCCAACCGCATTGATGTTTCATTAAATCGGCTCATCATGCTCTTTCCATGCAGATACCGTAAAATTCATAGATTACAAAAAATTACACGTAAATTCGTGCTTTATACCATATCGGGTCTTGTCAAATCAAGTCACTACTACCTGTAAAAATATTGTTTTCTTAATAATTACCCTAAAATACTGTGATAAAATCGAGTAATATACCTGTAAATCTTTACTTTTTTGTATATTTACCCGATATTACAAATTAATAACACTTTAAGTAATAACCTCAACTATCTTTAATGTCACTTCGCCATACAACCATAATTCATTCTAGTATGTTTAGCATAAAAAGTCTATGAAAATCTGAAAGAGCTGGGTGAACTATTCATAAATCATCTTTTCTTTCGTTCACCACGTAGAAAAGGAATCATACTGATTGCAGTAATCAGAACATATGAAAACGAAACAACCTTCTACCTAGCATTGTTAATTCTTAGAATCTACTTTCTCAAAACAAAAAAGAACTTACCACGGTCAGATAAGACAATAAGCTGTCTTATCTGTACTAGTTCGTGATAAATTCTTAATTATGTATCTTACATATAAGTTCCCTTAGGCTGTACGACTACAGGATGGTAACCCTTCTTTTCCAATGCCTTGACAATCTGAGCTTTGTGCTCATGGCCAAATGCCTCCATTGTAATCTGTAATTCTACTGCTGTATTACGGTTAATGCTAACGAACTGGTTATGGTCTAGACGGATGACATTACCTTGTTCCTTAGCGATTACAGAAGCTACGTTAACCAATTCGCCTGGCTTATCAGGTAACTGAACAGAGACTGTAAAGATTCTGCCACGCTCAATCAAACCATTCTGTACGATAGAGGACATCGTAATAACATCCATGTTACCACCACTTAAGATAGAAACGATTTTCTTGCCCTTCACATCCAGTTGTTTTAAAGCTGCAACTGTTAACAAGCCTGAATTCTCAACAATCATCTTATGATTTTCAACCATATCAAGGAAAGTGACGATCAGTTCACGGTCATCAACGGTAATGATCTGATCCACATTTTTTTGTATGTATGGGAATACGACATCACCAGGTGTCTTTACTGCAGTACCATCTGCGATCGTATCAACTCCTGGAAGGGTAACTACATGACCAGCCTCTAAAGAAGCTTTCATACAAGCTGCCCCACTTGGTTCAACACCAATTACTTTAATGTTTGGATTTAATAATTTCGCTAAAGTGGAAACACCAGCACATAATCCGCCACCACCGATTGGACACAAAATGTAATCAACGGTAGGTAACTCCTTGATAATCTCCATAGCGATAGAACCTTGACCAGTTGCAACCCCCTCATCATTAAATGGATGAATAAATGTATATCCTTTTTCTTTGGCAAGCTTTAATGCGTAAGCACATGCCTCATCATACACATTACCATAAAGAATTACTTCTGCACCGTAACTCTTGGTACGGTTAACTTTAATCAATGGGGTTGTAGTCGGCATAACGATTACTGCTTTTGCATTGTAAATCTTAGCTGCATAAGCAACGCCCTGTGCATGATTACCTGCGGAAGCTGTAATCAAACCCTTTTCTCTCTCTTCATCTGACAGCGTACTGATTTTGTAATAAGCACCACGAACCTTATATGCACCAGTATACTGCATATTTTCTGGTTTTAAATATACCTTATTGCCTGTCATCTGTGAAAAATATTCACTATACATCAGCTTCGTACGATTGGTAACCTTTTGTACAACTTCACTTGCTTCTTCGAATTTCTCTAATGTCATCATCATTTGCTCCTATCTGCCATTTTTCAGGCCGTTCTGACGTTCCCACAATTCAAAAAGTCCTATCCCTAAATCATCATATTTCCCTTTTTCGAATCATGTCTCCAATCAGAAATCGAATTTTATGTTAATTATATTACGATCACAAGTTCAATACAACATATGACTTTTATACTCTCAGTCATGAATTAAATATATACCTCAATATACCTAATGAATAGATAGTCAAAAGTCATCAATAACCTTGCTATTGATGACTTTTGATATCTCGATTACACCTACTGTTCGTCCCCGAACAAAGCATTGATAAAGTCATCCGGATTAAACTTCTGGAGATCATCAATTTGTTCTCCGACACCAATGTATTTTACAGGAATCTTAAGCTCGGACTGGATAGCGATTGCAATACCACCCTTTGCTGTACCGTCAAGTTTTGTAAGAACGATACCGGAGATTTCTGCAACTTCATTGAACTGCTTTGCCTGTGCTAAAGCATTCTGTCCAGTCGTACCATCTAACACTACTAAAGTTTCACGGTAAGCATCTGGATACTCACGTTCAATGACACGATCGATCTTACGAAGTTCTTCCATTAAGTTCTTTTTATTATGAAGACGTCCTGCTGTATCACATAAAAGAACATCAACATTACGAGATTTTGCTGCAGTTACAGCGTCAAATATGACAGCCGCTGGATCAGAGCCTTCTTTTTGGGCAATGATATCCACATTTGCTCTATGAGCCCACTCCGTTAACTGTTCAATCGCTGCAGCACGGAAGGTATCCGCTGCTGCTACCATGACTTTTTTGCCATTGTCTTTCAACTGACCAGCTAATTTACCAACACTTGTTGTCTTACCAACACCATTTACACCGATTAGTAAAACAACAGATTTCTTGTTCTCAAATTCATAGGCATTCTCTGGGAGACTCATCTGTTCTCTCATGCTAGCTTTTAATAACTCTTTACATTCCTTAGGCTCGCGTATTCTGTTTTCTTTCACTTTTGCCTTAAGATTATCAATAATGGCAGTCGTAGTATTAATACCTAAATCGGCCATAATTAGAGTTTCTTCTAATTCTTCATAGAAATCATCATCGATACAAGCAGATCCCGTAAAAATAGATTCTACGCTAGCTACGATATTATCTCGAGTCTTTGCTAAACCAGATGCTAAACGACTAAAAAAACCTTTCTTCTCTCCCAAAACATTCACCTCTATTATTTTCCCTTAATTCAGACTTTACTTATACTAATAAAACATATTTCTAGGTAAAAGTCTGAACTAATCATATTTCTTTTTTATTCTAATGTCAATATTACACTTTGAAGAATATTAAATGATTTCCAAAAACAAGCATTTTTTCTTATGAATCTAGCTTTTCTTCGATCAAGCTTACGCTGACAAGCGTGGAAACACCCTTCTCTTGCATTGTAATACCATATAAAACATCCGCAGCTGCCATCGTACCACGACGGTGCGTAATGATAATGAACTGTGTATGCTTCGTTAACTTATGAAGATAATTTGCATAACGCTTAACGTTCGAATCATCCAAGGCCGCTTCAATCTCATCGAGAAGACAGAATGGTGATGGTTTTAGATTCTGTATCGCAAATAAAAGAGAAATCGCCGTTAGTGCTTTCTCACCACCAGATAACTGCATCATATTCTGAAGTTTCTTTCCTGGTGGTTGTGCGATAATTCGAATACCTGCTTCTAAGATGTCCTCGTCTTCCGTAAGTTCTAGAGTACCTTTACCTCCACCGAACAATTCCTTAAATACGATATCGAACTGTTCTTTGATTAGGCCAAACTTCTCTTCAAACTGACGTCGCATTTCTTCATCAAGTTCTGTGATGATTCCGAGTAACGTCTCCTCTGCCTTTAATAAATCTTCACGCTGTGTCTTTAAAAACGTATAACGTTCCGATAGATTTTTAAAGTCTTCAATCGCATTAACGTTAACATCGCCTAACTGACGGATGCTGTTCTTCAATTCAGCAATCGACTTTTTATTGGTTGCTGAATTGGAATACTCTTCTTTTTCGTATTCTTTTGCAGTGGATACTGTTAATTCATACTCATCCCACATATAAGCAATCTGAGTATCGATCACTTCGTTTAACTTATCCTTCTGATTTTGTAGACGGAATGCATCTTTGTCCAAGTTACTAATACGATTCTGAAGATCCTCTCGCTTCGTAAAGAACCCTTTATGACTCTTTGTCATATTTTCTTTCTTTTCGGTTAACGAAGTGATCTTCACATCAAGTTCAGCTAATAACTTCTGATCCTGTTCTTGTAACTTCTTATCTTCCACAACTTTTGCTTCTTTTTCTTTACGAACAGAAGCATATCCTTGTGCTTCTTCGCGAATATTGCGTTCTTCTTGTCTCAGCTTATCAATTTCACGCTGAACACGACGAATATTCTCTAATGCATACTGGTTACTCTGCTCTA
Source organism: Clostridiales bacterium (assembly GCA_029098165.1). Taxonomy (GTDB): domain Bacteria; phylum Bacillota; class Clostridia; order Lachnospirales; family Lachnospiraceae; genus Lachnoclostridium. Next base: position 1,376 of record JAQXNU010000070.1, on the reverse strand, counting down.
AATTTGAGAATTCTACTAATAACTTGGAAGACACTTCGTTGGTCTTAGTTTCGCCACGACGTTCTTCTTCCAGTAAATGATTACATTCTTCAATTCGTGCTTCTCTTTGTTTCCCAGCTTCCTCATTGCTCTTTAAGGAATTTTTTAAACGAGTTACGTTATCCTGAAGTTCAGCATTCTGCTCTTCGATCAGTTTTAATTCACTTGCAAATTCGAGATAAGTACTCTTCATCTCATTCGTCTTATTCTTTTCAGCTGCTAAGTTCATCTTAGCCGTATTTTCTTGTACGAGAACTTCTTGAAGTTTTTGCTTATTGGATTCAGTCTTTTCACGTAAAGATAGACGGATTTCTTTCGCTTCGACGATGGAATTATTTAAAGCTTTTAATTCTTCCCGTAACTTATTGACTTCGTCCTCCAATTCTTCCATCTCTCGGCGACGTCCAAGTAAATTACTTGAATTCTTAAATGCACCACCAGATAAAGAACCACCTGGATTTAACTGATCACCTTCTAACGTTACAATACGAAGAGAATACTTATATTTACGAGCGATCACAATTGCATGATCAATCGTATCAACAACAAGAATTCTTCCTAACAGATACTGCGCAAGATTATTAAATCTTTCATCCACAGTGATCAGACTGCTAGCAACACCAATCACGCCATTTTCCTTTAAAACGTCTTGATTTGTGAGCTTATTTGGCTGAATACTTGTTAAAGGCAAGAACGTGGCACGACCGAACTTATTTTTCTTCAAGTATTCGATCAATGCTTTTGCAGTCTCTTCGGTATCCGTTACGATATTTTGAATACTACCGCCTAACGCAGTTTCCACTGCAGTCTCATATTTCTTCTCCACTTTGATCAGATCTGCAACAACACCAAGAACACCTTTCTGATGATCTTTTTGCTCCATAACCTTACGAATACTGTTTCCATAACCATCATAACGCTCTGTCAAGTTTCGTAACGATTCTAATCTGGCATTTTGAGACATATATGCCTGATTTTTATGATTCATTTCTGCAGTCGCATTGTCGATTTCTCTTTGCTTCTCGGCAATTTGACGCTGTAAATCTTCGTTTTCTTTCTTAAAACCATCAATCGCAGCATTTAACTGATCTACCGTCTTTTGCATTGCATTGATGTTAATCTGAACCATCGACTCTTCACTCTTGATTTTTAAGATTCTCTGATTGATTTCTGCTTTCTTAATGGAATTTTGTTCTGCAATCGTCTCATATTTTTGGATATTTGTCTTAATCGTACCATTTTCATTTAAAAAACGGAAAATGTCGTTGTTACACTCTTCGATTTCTTTCGATAAGTTTATGATGCGTTGTTTGATCAAATCAGTTGCCTCAGTAGCT
>JAQXNU010000069.1 GCA_029098165.1 Clostridiales bacterium | reverse complement strand
GTAAACAGCATATGCGATACCTGCGATTGCTGCAACCGCACCAATGATAGCAAGAATAAATACTACGGTATGTTTTTTCTCTTCAATTGGATCTTCTTTTTTGTGAATAAGTTCATTTAACTTTGTTTCAGCCAATAACTGGCTTAATTTATCGAGTTTATTATTCATATTTAGCACATCCTTTCTTATTCTCGGGTGATTCCATTGTTATTATACCACTTGTTAACAATTTTTACTATAGATAATTCAATTTTGGTTCATAAAAAGCTTTCATTATTCTTCCACTTTTTCAAGTTTAGCAAAGGCAGAAAGCATTTTCTTCACGCCTTGAGCACCGAAGTCAACCGTGACTTCATAATCACGTCCGCCTTTCGTCAGTGCAGTGACCACACCAGTACCAAATTTAATATGCTTTACCGTATCCCCAACACCGTAAGTTAAGTTTGCCTGACTTGCATTGCCAAACTGTTTTACTGGAGCAGTTGGTGTATATGGGCGGTGCATGGTGGATTGCCCCATAAGGCGACTTCCCGGAATATTCGCAGATGCGTTACGGATTGGACTACGATCAAAGGAACTTTCGGAAAGGTAACTTTGTTTTTGGACCGAACCAATCGTTAACAGATTACGAGGAATCTCATTGATAAAACGGGAAGGTCGGTTAAACTGAGTTTCTCCACGCATCATACGCTGCCTTGCGGCACTTAGGTATAGCTGTTTCATTGCACGAGTGATACCAACGTAGCATAAACGGCGTTCTTCTTCGATTTCTAACTCTGGATTATCTGCATGGATGGACATATAGCTAGGGAAGATTCCTTCCTCCATACCACAAAGATAAACATATGGAAATTCCAAACCTTTTGCACTATGAAGAGTCATAAGGACAACATAGTTATTGCCTTCTTCTAAGCTATCAATATCTGCCACTAATGCAACTTCTTCTAAGAATCCGCTAAGAGTTGGTGGTTCTACACAATCTTCTTCATATGCTGCAATTTTATTGAGCAACTCGTTGATATTGCCAATACGATCTTCGGCAGATTCATCATCAGAATCTTCTAATTCCTTTACATAGCCAGTTGCTTCAATGATCTCTTCGAGTAAATCCTTAAGGAAATAAGAATCATTCGAAAGTTTACTTTTCAAAGATTCAATAAAGCTGACAAAGGATATAATTTTGCTTGTAGAGCGACCTAAACCTGGAATGGATTCCGCATGACGTAATGCTTCATAGAATGTCATATCGTGACGGAACGCATACTCATCGATACGATCTAAAGTAGTAAGTCCGATGCCTCGTTTTGGTACATTGATGATACGTTTGACAGCAACGGAATCTTGTCCATTATCAATTGTCTTTAAATACGCTAACATATCTTTGACTTCTTTTCTTGCATAGAAGTTAGTACCACCGATAATCTTGTAAGGAATGCTCTTTTGTACCATTTTTTCTTCGATGACACGAGACTGTGCATTGGTACGATAAAGAACTGCAAATTGGTTATAACTTAAATCCTTTTCTTTTACCAGTGCCTGGATCGAAGCAACGATTGCATCAGCTTCCTCATAGTCTCTTTCATATTGATTAAATGTGACAGGAGTTCCTTCTTCATTTTCTGTCCAAAGTGCTTTGGATTTACGGCCAAGATTGTTCGCAATTACCTGATTTGCAGCGTTTAAGATGTTCTTTGTGGAACGGTAATTCTGTTCCAGTTTGATGACGTTAGCATCCGGATATTCTTTTTCAAAGTCTAAGATATTACGGATATTGGCTCCACGGAATTTGTAGATGGACTGATCATCATCACCTACGACACAAAGGTTCTTCTCAATATCTCCGTACTCGTTCATCGTTTGAGCCATTAGGCTGATCAAACGGAACTGTGCGGTATTGGTATCCTGATACTCATCGACCATAATGTATTTAAAGCGTTTACGATAATACTGCAAAGCTTCCGGATTGGTCTGGAATAATTCGACTGTCTTCACAATCAAATCATCAAAATCCATCGCATTATTTGCTTTTAATCGTTTTTGATATTCGGTATATACCTTTGCAAATTTAGATAATTGATAATCTCCATGAGCATTTAATTCGTATTCTTCTGGAGAGATACATTCATCTTTGGCAGAAGAAATCGCAGACATGAATGCTCGTTCTTTGATCTGCTTTGTATCAATCTCAAGATACTTTAGAACTTCTTTCATCAAGGACTTTTGATCATCCGTATCGTAAATGGTAAAGTTCGTCGTATATCCTAGCGACTCACCAAAACGTCGAAGAATACGTACGCAAGTGGAGTGAAATGTACTGACCCATATATTTTCTGAGCCATACCCAACTATTTTATCGACACGTTCTCTCATTTCCTTAGCTGCTTTGTTTGTAAATGTCAATGCCATAATCTGGTATGGATTAACATCGCGCTCATCGATCAGGTAAGCAATTCTATGGGTTAAAACTCTTGTCTTTCCAGAACCGGCTCCGGCAAGGATCAGCATTGGTCCACGATCATGTTCCACTGCTTTACGCTGTTCTGGATTTAAGGAATCATAAATGCTCATTATATATAACCTCTCTTTATTTGTACATCATGCTTAAATTATATCATTTTTAGCTATATTATACTAGGTAGTTTTTTATTTCATTTCGATAAAGCATACTAAGGTTTTGTTTGACATGTGGTTTTGAATACTATATAATAAGGCATAGAGGTGATGAAAAGTGGAGAGTAAGGAAAAAACCCAGATTATGCATCTTATTGAGGGCTTAAAAAAAATCAATTATGTTAAGCCTAATGAAATCCCAAACATTGATCTATATATGGATCAGGTAACGACTTTCATGGACCGACATTTGGAATCTTCGAAACGTTACTCAGAAGATAAATTATTAACCAAAACGATGATTAATAATTACACGAAAAATAATCTATTACCTTCCCCTAATAAGAAGAAGTACTCAAAGGATCATATGTATCTTTTGATTTTCATATATTACATGAAGAATATCTTATCCATTAGTGATATTCAGTCAATCTTAGGACCAATGACCGAAAAGTTCTTTGGTGAGGATAGCAGTGTTAAGCTAGAGGATATCTATAATGAGGTATTCCGAATTGGAGAGCAGCAGGCGATGACGTTGAGTAAAGATGTAGTTCGCATGTTTGAGCGTTCTAAGACATCTTTTTCTGAGGAAAGTGATGAGCAAGACAAAGAGTTCCTTCAGATGTTTTCCTTTATCAGTATGCTTTGCTTTGACGTATATATGAAAAAACAATTAATTGAGAAGTTGATTGATGATAATTTTTCGGTTGCGGCGGACATAAAAAAATCGGACAAGGATAAGAAAGATTCGGATAAGAGTAAAAAATAAAGAAAAAGTGAAAGAAATTGAACTTTTTACACGAAATAAAGAGGATGATGCAGATGCACCACCCTCTTTATCATCTAAGAGAAGAAAAACTCGTATCGTGTGTTTCTCTAATCTCGAAGTTTATTTATTTTCAGAGTTGTCTTCGCTATCTAGTAATGTTTCTGGTAACTCTGGAATACGATCGAATACCATATCATAACCATCATTGCCATAATTTAAGGAGCGATTAACACGGCTGATCGTAGCAGTGGAAGCCCCTGTCTTTTCCGCAATTTCTAAGTAAGTTTTTTTTGCACGTAACATATACGCAACTTCAAAACGCTGGGATAGCGATAATAATTCATTCACAGTACAAATATCTTCAAAGAAGGTATAACATTCTTCTTTGTCTTTTAGACTTAATATTGCTTCAAATAAATAATCAACAGAAGCATTTCTAATATTTTTGCTCATAATAATAACTCCTTTAAGTTCGCATGTACGAAACTTCCCATTGGGACTGTTTTCTCTTAATAAGTGAATTATATATGGAATTCATATTTTACAACATTAATATTGTAACACTACACATTAATGAAGTAAAGAGGGTATTTGAAGTAGACATAAAAAATGTCTATAAAAACATTTTATAGTAAACATCTACAAAGTGTTTGGCACGTTTCATTATCTTTTGTGTGGAAAAATATATATTAAGCAGAAAACTAGACAAATGAATGCAGACTCAGTATAATTGTAGTCATGTAAATCGGTTAGTAAACGTTACAGAAGGGATTTCTGTAAATGAACATAGAGAGAGGTAAGTTTGAAACAAATAAGTAGAGGACAGCCAAGGAACAAAGGGCATAGCAAATAAACCATCTTATGAGGTGGTTTTGAAAAGTAAATATAGACACAACACCTAATCAGGTAACAGGAACAACATCATCTTTGATGGTATA
>JAQXNU010000068.1 GCA_029098165.1 Clostridiales bacterium | reverse complement strand
TCAGGATCTCTAGTAAGTCTACCCATTAAAATGACTTTATTCATTTAAGGAAAACCTCCTTTAATTATGCGTCCTGTCTAATGCATAAAAATCTGATTACATTTTCCATAATACGAACTCTTTGCTCGATTTCGTTTGGAGTTTTAGAATCAGCATCGAATTGGATGAAATAGTAGTAACCTTCTTTCATCTTCTGGATTTCATAAGCTAATCTCTTCTTACCCCAATCATCAACGTTAGTAATTGTGCCGCCGAATCTTGTAATAAGTTCTTTTACAGCTTCAACTGTAGCGTTCTTAGCGTCATCCTCGATTTTTGCATTTACAACTAAGGCTAATTCATATTTGTTCATAGTTGCGTGCACCTCCTTTTGGTCTCTGGCCCTTTTCTAAAAAAAGAGCAAGGAATTAAATATACATATCACAATTCGGTATTATATCATACAAATTTTTGTTAATCAAGTGATTTTTCGTTGTCGATTTCTTCAATTTCTTCATCATTTTGCTTTTTTGCCTTAATATTATCGATTAACCTACAAATATCTTGTCGTATCGAATCCAAAAACATAAAGAAGCGATCGGTAACCCTGCTACCCCATTCGTTAATGCAACGAAGAAGATAGATCTGTCCCACCATTGAAATCGTAAATAAAATAAATGCTTTCAGTAAATCATTTCTCAACGCAACTTCCTTTGCAATCGGCTTTGCAAAGGACAAGGTATGTAGCTGCGACTTAATATAAGAAATAATATCACTATAATGTTGAAAATCCGACCATTTGGATGGAATCCAACGCTTCGGAAAATATCCAAATAGCTTGCAAATAAAAAAGGCTATAACGATTCCTACTCCTACCACCAAATAACGTATCCCTTTTCTCTTATGGTACGTTTTTAGCTTTCGAATAGCTCCAATAATTACATCAAAGATAACGATTAAGAATGGAAATAAGTATATATTCTTTAGAATTCTAACAATATAATTTTCACCTATGATATACTCAGCATTTAAGAAATACGAATTCACAAATTGATTTGCATAAAATTCTCCATTTTCATCATCGATTGTTAGCTCCAGACAATTGAAGGTATCCGTATCTTGGCCTGCTTCATATAAAACTGCCTCTGTATTGGCATCCACAATACCACGAATGAGGTATGCCCTATCATTAATCTTAACTGCTGCTCCGACCACATCAATATTTCCAAATAGCGCAAATGCAGATTTCTTTGTTAATACACAGCCAAAGGGGTCATCCCGGATTAATAGATTCCCGGAAATGAGAGATACCGGTAGAACATCTTCTACATTCCCATAGATACAATACGCTGTTAAATTCACCTTACGTCCTAGATCTTTTCCTTCGATTATAGTGTCATATTGCGAAAATGCAGTAATCGCTTTCAATTTATTATTCTTTGTTTCGCCTTCTTTCTCTAAATCTTCACATAACTTCTTTTTTGTTAATTCTGAATCCAAACGTACACTAACCGTTGGATATCTCGTCTGCATTCCGTTAACCTGTATGATTAGCATTACCGTAGTTGCTATGATACATAAAGAAAGAAAACAGCGAACAATATTTATCTTTTTCATAGAATACACTTCCTTTTTATTGTAGCCGCTATTCATTCATCCGGACGATATCTCCTCCCTTAATTATCTTACTGCTTCCTGTAATGACGAGGTCACCGTTGGAAATCGCCCCCTCAATAATGGCTGTTTTTGAATCTTTCTCTATTACTTTAACGTTAACACTACAAGCTCTTACGATATCCCCAAGAATACTGTTCTCCTCTCGTGGTACAAGAACATAATATTCACCCTCTTGCTCGCGAAGTGCAGTCATACTAATACAGTTTTGTGAGGTTTCTCCCGACTTCTCATATCTAAACCTTCCTGTTGTTCCCACGGTGTAACCAGCTTCCGATAAGTCAGCTTCAATATAAGCAATCTCATTATTTTGTGCATCCAAATATACTTTCGTAACTTCCATGGAAACAGGTGTTTTAATCCCTGTAAGCTTTAGATCGATTTCGTCGCCTTTTTCTACATACTCCATCATATCCTTCGTTATCTTACCACGAAAATAACATTCATCAGAAGCAACAATGATCTTTTCCGCTCCAGTCGTAGTACTGTAATTATTTACTGATGTCTCGGTAACTGTCCCATTGCAAGTTGCATACAAAATACCTTGATTTGCCTTTAGGTCTTCTAGTTGTTTAATCTCTTCTTCAATCTTTGATATTTCAAGCATTGCTGAATTTAATGTATGTTCTGATAAGGATAATAACGAGTTATTGTTCATACTTATCTTTTCTTCTTTTGTCAATGCAGCTTCTGCTGTCTCTAACGCCTTCTGTGCAGCATCTCGTTTGTCTTTTGCATTCTCCAAAGTAGTCAGTAGATTTTCCTCACTATCGCTATCTGAATATACTTTGCTCATTACTTTGTCATAAGCTTTCTTTGCCTTAAGATAAGCTTCCTCTGCTTCCTCAAGCTGCTTATCTAGCTTTTTGACTGTTTCGTTGTAAGTATCCGTTGCATTTTTTATCACTATACTATTTTCATCATTCAACTTATCTAATTTTTCTTTTGCCACCGTAACACTTAATTGTTTCTCATTGGCGACTACTTTATCTACTTCAAATGGTTTTACAACAAGCTGATACAATTTATCATAGGCTGTATTCACTTTTTGGTCTGCTTGAGCAATCCCTTCTTCATTCGTTATATTACTTCGACTGTTCACTGCACTTTCAAATTCAAAGATCTTGGCTACAATTTTATTATAAACTGGCATGGTCTGATCATATAATTGAAAATCATTAAAACTGTTAAACTGAATCATCTCAAATGTACTTTCTCCAAAGTATTCTCTTAATAATAGATCCTGTAGTTTCTTATCCGGATCGCTATTCTCCTTTTTGAATACCGTCGTAAATGTTAAAAATGCATTGTTTACTCGATTAAAATCCTTCGTATATTCTTCGTATGCAAGCGCTGCAGAATCATATTGTCTCTGAGCATCACGCACCGCCTCTGCTTGAGCAGTACTAACCTTTTGAAGCTCTTCCTCTGCTTTTGCAACCAGTTTATCATATTCCTTTTTGCATTCTTCATAAGCTTCACTAGCTTTCTCTTTGTCTTCAGTTACCTGTTCATAATCTTTTTGCTGATCTTCCTTTAGTCTCGACGCCAACTGATTCATTTTTTCATTATATCGGGTTTGTGCTTTTGATAGATCAAACTCTGCTTTATCCAATTCCTCTTTTGCTTCCTTAGCTACTTTTTGAGCCTCTGTCAACTCTGTTTTAGCTAAAGTATCTTCATATGCTGTCTTTTTCGATAAATAATCCTGTTGAGCATTTAAAAGATTTTGATATTGTTTGGCTATTTCATGCTCTATGGAATCAGGATCATATTGAACTAGAATATCTCCTTCTTGGATCTGCTCTCCACACTTAACAGGTACCTTCACAACATCTAGCCCAGCATAGACATCAATCTTCGACTCTTCCTTCGCTAGCAATTCTCCGCTGCCCTCGATATCATAAACGATCCCACCTCGAGATACCTTCTCCACCATAACAGTTGGTACCATAATGCTGTTAGCTACCTTGGAGATAATCGATAATATGATCATTGAGACAACAAATATGATTAAAATCTTCTGTGTAACCTTTTGAATTCTTACTCTTTTCTTTTCTTCTTCCATTCTATCTTCTCCTTACTGCTTAATTCCTGATGCAACTATTCCTTGTTCCAGATACGTTTGCCCTCGCAAAAAGATACAAACTGACGGTGCCATCATTACAACAGATGCGATAAATGCTACCCCAAAATTACTTGATGAAATCTCTGGTAGATAAAGAGATAGTGGCCAATTTGATTTATCTCTCAAAAATGTCAATGGCTGTTCAAGCGCATTCCAATACTCTAAGAAAGATAGAATAACCATTGAAACAATACCACTGCTCCCAAGCGGAATACCAATTCGAAATAGTATGGTAAAACGACTTGCTCCATCTAATTTCGCCGATTCCAGCAATTCATCTGGAATTGATTTAAAAAACTTAGTCATAATGAAGATTGGAAATGTAGAAAAAATTCCTGGAATTATGATAGAAAAATTGGTATCTAACAATTTGAATCGATCCAATACGAGATAGTTCGATACCATCGTTACCTGAAATGGCATGATCATCAAAATAATATATAGTAAAAAGAGAGCTTTCCTTCCTTTAAACTCACACTTTGCAAATCCCCATGCTGCAGGAACACTAATCAACAACTGCCCGATCAAAATTGGTATGACCTGTCTTACGGAATTCCAAAACATTATGAAAAACTTTGGAGAATCCAATAATAACTGCACATATGGCTTTAGTGTTGGGAAATCAGGGAGTAAAGTCCATCTGACATTCTCTGAAGATCCTCCTAAGATTGCACCTATTTTTCTGAAAACTTCACCCTCACTCATAAATGTTCCGGTAATCATAACCCATACTGGTGCTATTATCATCAAAACAGGGATAAGAAGGATGAGATATGTAAAAAAACGTAATATTTTCTGTTTCATTTTTCCTCCTTAATCATCTTTTGTCAGACGCTGCAGAATTACGATAAATAGTAAAATAAATGCTGCAACGACGACTGCCGCTGCACTAAGCTTCTGAATATCCAGTGCAGTAAACCAGTTATTGAATAAATTCTGTAGCATATAGATGCACTCATGAGGATAATTTCCAGAGATCAGATATGCTTCTCGAAATACTTTAAATGAATTAATCAATGATAGCACTGTAACGATAAAAATTGTAGGTTTTAACTGTGGCACTGTGATATATCGTAACTTCTTCCATACGCTTGCTCCATCAATGGAAGCTGCTTCATATAACTCTGTTGGTATCCCAGTAAGCCCTGCAACCCATAACACCATATCGTATCCAATATTTTTCCATATGTACGTAAATACAAGTACTCCAAATGCTGTGTTAGAATTTAAAAAGTTTTTGGGTTCGATTGATAATTGAGTTAACACTCCATTTACGAGTCCCTGCTGGTGAAATAACATTCTCCATAACAGTACGACAGAGGCTGCTGGTATTGCCATTGGTAGCAATAACACGCTCTTAAAAAATTCTCGTAACTTCTTGATCGATGATAGTAGAAGTGAAACAAGCAAAGAACTGATAAGAAGCAAAGGGATACAAACGACCAGAAACTTCAATGTATTTGTTGCTGCTAATTTAAAAGCACTACTTGTAAAAACACTCTGATAATTTGCAAGCCCCACGTATTTACGACTCATTGCTTCGGAAAAAGAACGTCGGATCACATCTGCAAATGGAATTAATACAAAAATACTTACACCTATTACACTTGGTGCTATCATCAACCTTCCAAACATTGCATCTCTTTTTTTATTACTAATCTTCATTTTAATATTTCGTCACCTCTTAACAATCGAATCATACTTCTATGTAAAGTATTAATATCTCTTTCGTAAGTATAAAATCGAATTCTTTAAAAAATCTCAAAAAAAGAGAGAAATTCTTAGATTTTTTGAATCTTTTTTATTGACAATCTTTGGGTATCCTCTATATTCTATAATTAAAATACATGAGAAAGTTAGAGGTTATCGATATGCATCTATTAATTGTTGAGGATGACGTTGAATTATGTAATGCTACCAAACAAAGTCTAGAACAGGAAGGCTATCACGTTACTGTTTGTTATGATGGTAATGATGCATTATCCTATTCTTCTCAATACTCCTATGACTTGATAATCCTAGATCGCTTATTACCTGGAAAAGACGGTATTTCTATTTTGTCCCATCTTAGAAATGAAAACAACCATATTCCTGTTATTATGGTGACTGCGCTGGATAGCTTAAATGATCGTATTGATGGTCTAGACTCAGGTGCTGATGATTATCTAGCAAAACCATTTGCGATCTCTGAGTTGAAAGCCAGAATACGCGCACTGCTTCGAAGACCTCACAGTTTAAAACAAAAGAACGCGATCAGTTACGGGGATATTGAACTGAATCCTTTTAGCCATATCTTGTACTGCAATGAGAAATCCATTCAGCTATCCAAAAAAGAAGCATATCTTCTAGAATATCTAATGTTAAACCCAACACAGACCTTGACAAGAGAACAGATTCTCCTCCGTGTATGGGGGGAAGAAGCTCAGGTAGATGAAGGAAGTTTGGATACATACATATATTTTTTACGACGACATTTAAAATCTTTACAAAGCAAAGTACTTGTTAAGACCGTACATGGCCTTGGTTACCACTTAGATTTTTCGAAATCTTAGACTAGGAGATTATCATGTTACAGCATCTACGCAAACACTTAATAAGAATCTATACGATTATTGCCGGAATCATTCTGACCGTAGTTTTCATTATTACGGCTCTATTTTTAAATTATCAAAACTCACGATCACAATATGAGCAGTTTACCAATCATGTATTTATGATACAGAATAAACTACAGAATGATAACATCATCTCTGATTCCTGGCTGTCCAATTTAGAAGTAACAAATCATCTGATTATCTGGATAAATGATAATGGAAATCCTTTGTTTTTCCCTGGAATGTTTGTTTCTAAAACTTCACGTTCCGTTTTGATGGATAAGATGTCTGCTCTTATAGAGAAAGAGGGAATATCGCTCTCATCCAGACCAGTATCTGCAGACAGTATTCAAAGTGATATCTATATCATAAAGGGGGATCATAGGGATAAATACTATGGCACCGCAATGAGTATCGCAACCAATGGCGGATACCGTTCTTTCTTTCTCTTTCAGCAAATCGATACGAACTCTAAAGATATGTTCAAACAGAGGATTACATTAGTACTGATCAATATATTGGGCATCTTTGCTCTCTTTCTTTTAATACGTAAACTTGTAGACCGTTCGTTACAGCCTGTAAAAGAAAATCAGCAGAGACAGACTCAATTTATTGCTGCTGCATCCCACGAATTGCGTTCTCCGCTTGCTGTAATACGAACAAATAACTCCCTCCATAAGGAGAACCTAAATGAATATGAAAATTGCGAACGTATCATAGAAACTGAATGTAAACGTATGTCAAGGCTGATCAACGACCTGCTTCTACTTGCCTCTGGAGATGCTAACACTTGGTCTCTACAAAAAAGCGAAGTTAACACAGATACTCTATTATTGGATTCTTATGAAAGTACCATCTCGCTAGCAAAGAAAAAAGAAATTCGCATTATATTAAAACTTCCTGATGAGTCTCTGCCAACCATTGAGGGAGATTACGAACGTCTGTTGCAAATTTTAACGATTTTGATTGATAATGCTATCTCCTATTCGGAAATCGGTTCTTCCATTGAACTTTCTGCTAAAATCGAGAAAAAAACATTATCTCTTTACGTTATTGATCATGGTATTGGCATTCTTGATGAAGATAAAAAACGAGTTTTTGAACGTTTTTATCGCGTTGAAAAATCTCGAAAAGATAAATCACACTTTGGTTTGGGACTGAGTATCGCAAAAGAACTGGTTACTCTGCATCATGGAACAATAAAGATTGTAGATACCATCGGTGGTGGTTCTACATTTGTGGTTACACTTCCACGACAAAGTTAATACCAGAGAAGTTTTTATCCAATAAAAAGACAGCTCCAGGATAAGCCAGATTACAGTGGCTCTATACTAGAACTGTCTTACTTTTTTGTCCTACTCGTTATCCGCTTTACTTCTTATCGAACGGATTCCCTTTTCTACCTGTTTACGAGGTAGCATAACCTGATGATCACACCCGATACACCGTATACGAAAATCAATCCCCACACGAAGTATTTCCCATTCACTATTACCACATGGATGTGGCTTTTTCATTTTAATAATATCTCCAACTTTAAGATCCATTGGCCTACACCTCAACTACTAAATTCACATTATGATAACTTTCTATACAACTATTATACCATGTGTTTAGATGTAAGAGAATCTTAATTTTTTTGATTATTTCCCTATTGATTTCACAAATGAAATATAGTATTATAATACCATACATATAGTTTTGAATACTACATATAATATTTATGTTCACTACGTTTAGTGTTTAATAAAATGACTACATTTATTTAGAAAGAAGGTTGAAAATGATAGCACTTATGAAACAACAAATATCAACTAGGCAATTTAAATTTCGAGATCCGTTTAGCGCAATCTCTCATCTAATCTTCGCTATTATGGCGATTTTAGCTACACCGCCTCTATTGTACTTAGCCTACAGTAAACAAGGTATGTTATCTATGATTTCAATGTTCTTATTTATGCTAGGTGTCATCTTACTCTATTCAGCAAGTGCAACCTATCACTCTTTCGACATTAATGAAAAAGTTAATTTAAAGTTAAAAAAGATGGACCACATGATGATTTATATACTCATCGCAGGTTCTTATTCCCCGATCTGTCTAATTGGATTAGCAAATCGCTCTGGTCTAATCCTGTTTACCGTCATTTGGTCACTCGCACTACTTGGAATCTTCCAGGCACTCTTTTTTATCCATGCTCCAAAGTGGGTAAATTCGGCTATTTATATTGCAATGGGATGGAGTTGTGTCTTTTCTCTTGGTCAGATTAAAAGTTTACTCTCCGCACCTGCATTTGTATGGTTGTTTGTTGGTGGAATCATATATACCGTAGGTGGCGTAATCTATGCTCTTAAGGTTCCATTGTTTAATAAAACTCATAAACTATCTTCCCACGATATTTTTCATTTATTCTGTATCGGTGGAAGTGTTTCACATTATATTATGATGTTTTACTTATTAAAATAATTTAAATTAATGATGATAATTAACAAAAAGGGTGTGCTACAGATATCACAGCACACCTTTTTGTTGTATATGACTATCTATACAGACAGTACATTAATTTATGTCAAGCAGTCGGTAAAACAGTTTATTCGATACATTACTTTAAGGCTAAAAAAGGTAGGAAGATACCGGCCGCTAATTTTTGCAAAGACTTATGTATGATCATATATGAGTCTCTGCTATGTAATAACAACTGACTAATGGTGCCGTCTCATCTTCCATACTATATCATATGAAAAAAAGTAAAATGTGTTACAAAAAAGCCTCTGTAAAATAACAGAGGCTTTTTTTTATTCTGCTTTTAATAATGTCATTGGATCTACGGTTGCATCTCCCTCATAAACCTGGAAGAATAAGTGGGAACCTTCAACAACAAAGTACTTCGTAGCTTTGCTAACTTTACCCACAACAGCACCTGCTTCAATTGTATCTCCAACTTTATACTTTAAATTCTCGTCAAGCTGTCCATATACTAATTTAAAACCGCTGCCGATATCCATAGTCAATGTATTACCTGTTCTTGCATCATTCGTAATATTCGTTACAATTCCTTTTGCACTTGCTTTAACTTCTGTTCCAACCTCACTAGCGATCAAGATTCCTGGATTCGTCATGTATTGCTTCAAAGTCGCATAATACGTTGTCTTGTCAACACAATATGGTAATATGATATTACCTTTGATTGGCCAGCTTAATCCATCTTCTTTATTGAAAGTAAGATTATCTGCAGTTGGTTGCATAACTGGTTTTGTAGTCTCTTGTTGTGCTTCTTCTGTCTTGCCGTTTTCCTTCGTTTCCGCTACATCTACTTTTTCTTCTGTTGGTTCTGGTGTTCCTTCTGCAACGGGTGTTGTATCTGTTTGAGTTTCTGCAAAATCTTGATCAGCTATACGATTACTATCATTTTGATTAATTTCATTGGCTGAATCAGGAGTTTGAAGGTTTTCATCTGCATATGTGCTATTCTTATTCATATCATCCTGCTGAGATAAATTGAGTGGTGATTCATTTAAATCAATTGGATTCTTATCATTGGTCTTTCCTGCATTTTTCGTCAGCATAACCATGACAACAGCCACTACTACAAACGCTCCCACCAAAACTGCAGCATATATGCCTCTTTTCTTTGCGAGATCACTTAACTTTTGTTTACTCACTGTTTGCACCCCTACCTTTCTAGGTTAGAATATTAAAGCTATATTTATGCCTCGAGTATATTCTTACCTTAGAGGTGCATTTTATACATATATTAGCAACTTCACAAATTATTTTCCTTTATCTTTACGTCGTATTTCTTCTAGATCATGACTTTATTATACTGTTTTCCATCTTTTCAACGTTGGCATATACTCTTTCATCATCTCTTTTGCCTGTTCTAACGTCATATTCTTATTCTCTTCCAACATAAACTGTGCACACGATTCGATCATCTCATCCATCGTTTGATCCTGTAAAAAAGCTCCCTTTTGATAACAGTAAGTACAATACTCCTCGCTTTTGCTACCATCTGTATTTGTTCCAAAATGCTCCTCTTTTGTCATTGGCATTCCACATGATTGACATATCTTTGCTTCCATAAAAGCCTCCTTAAATAATTTGATACCTTATTCTAACAAAGGTAATATGACACCTGTCTGTCATATTATAAAGTTAATTTAATTAATTATCATGTTATGTTGTTGTTTCCTAGTAAATATGGTATACTATTTAACGCGATAAGCAGGAAAATACCTAAAGAAAAGAAAGGTTAATTAATATGAGAACAATCGGTGTAGCCCTATCACTAACTTTTTTTCTGATTATTTCTCTACCAATTTATCTGATTACACTAATTATTGGGTTATTTAGTCGTCATGCAAAAGTTGCATTTTCTCAAAAGATGGCAGCCCTATGTTTTCGTTTTGTCTTACTATTCTCCGGTACAAAACGTATTGTTCTAGGTCTTGAAAACGTTCCAAAAGATGAAGCTGTTCTTTACACTGCCAATCACCGTGGTTTTGCAGATATTCCAGTTGGATATATTACGCTTCCAACACTAACAGGTTTTGTTGCGAAAAAAGACATTGCTAAAGTTCCTGTAATGAGCTGGTGGATGAGAAATCTAAACTGCTTATTTCTTGATCGAGAGGATCTAAAAGCTGGTCTTAAGACAATACTACAAGGTATAGAGTATATGAAAGAAGGCTATTCTATGTTTATCATGCCTGAAGGTACTCGAAATCAGGGAGAAGAAATGCTTCCATTTAAGGAAGGTAGTTTGAAAATGGCTGAGAAGACTGGTTGTGCTATTATTCCTGTAGCTATAACAAATTCCGATGCTGTATTTGAACGTCAATTTCCATGGGTAAAGAAAGCAACTGTTGTCATACATTATGGAAAGCCAATTTATCCGAATGAAGTAGACAAGGAAACAAGAAAACACCTTGGTGCTCATGTACGAGAAGTCATTGCAGGTATGTTAAAAGAAGACGAACACCTAATTAATAAGAAATAGTTAATTGTCTGTAGAAAAAGTTTGTATTTGCTATTTTCTTTTTGTAACATTAATGGTAAAATAATATCCGTTACTAATTATGAATTACATAGCGGAAGGAGGTAATGATATGTCAACATGGCAGATAGTTTTATTAGTAGTATTATTAGTATTGATAGCATTATTCGTTGGATTAATCATATATGGAAGAAAGATGCAGAAGAAACAAGAAGCATCTCAAGCAGATATCAGAGCCGGTGCTCAGACATTCTCAATTCTTGTTATCGATAAAAAGCGTATGAAGATTACTGAAGCTGGTTTTCCTCAGATTGTAATCGATCAGACACCAAAATATTTACGTCGTGCAAAAGTTCCAGTTATCAAAGCAAAGATCGGACCTAAAGTTGCTACATTAATGTGTGATGAAAAAATCTTTGATATAATTCCTGTTAAGAAGGAAGTTAAAGCTATTATTAACGGAATTTATGTAATTGATGTAAAAGGTCTTCGTGGAGGATTAGAGCAAAGACCAGAGAAGAAGAAATTCTTCGCACGTATGAAAGATAAAGTTTCTAAAAAGAGCAAATAACTTTAATAAAAAGGGCTGTGAAAACAGCAGAAGAGATAAGAGTGAGAGTCGTGGAATCATATTAGAATTTGGCTGCCTTTCCCTTGCGGCCGGACTTAGCCAAAGCCTAATATGATTCCACGACTCTCTTCTCGTTGCTCTTATTGCTGTTTTTCACAGCCCCTTTTTTATTTTGACTTTATTTTAATCGTTAACTTACAATCTGACACAAACTGATAATTCATATCCAACGCATAAGTCAATTCCACATCGATCACATCCTCATTCTCTTCGATCTTAATGGAATTGGTTGTAATCCCCATCATTAAGTCACCATATGGAGTAGAATAATAAGTCATATGATTCTGACCTAACTCAAAGATCATATGCACTGCTGCCGGTTCCTTCCTAATTACCTCAATTTGTTTCTCGGAAATCTTTAATGTACATTTTACCGTTGCGGTTGAATCTCCTTCTTTATCTTCTAAAAGCTCATCATACATTACATAGTGCTTGTTATTTCTGAAGTAATATTCTCCCGTGCTTATTAACTCAATTGCTTCATCGCTTTCATTCTCATACTGCAATCCGGCGATACTTACGAGAACCTCTTTCGTCATCTATTCCTAGCCTTTCTATTCAAAAGTCTTAATATTAACATCCTTTGTTTCAATAATCTCACATGGTAAGATCGTATTCGCAAAATTACGGAACTTTTCTGCGCCGTCGCTAACAAAAAACATATGGTCACAGGTACGTTTGCTATCACTAGTCAGCCCTCGATCCATTAACTCCATTCGAAGTGTTCGCGCAGTTTCATACGCAGGATTTACCAAATCGATTTCACTTCCAACAATCTGGCGGATCACTTGACGAAGAAGCGGATAGTGGGTGCAGCCCATAACTAAAGTATCAATATCTTTCTCCATTAATTCATTAATATAACGGGCTGCAACTTCACGTGTGACAGGATCGTCAATCCATCCTTCTTCCACTAAAGGAACAAACAACGGACATGCCTTTCCATACACGTGCAGATTTTCACTGATTCCACTTAAAACATCATTATATATTCCACTTGCAATCGTACCTTGAGTTCCAATCACACCAATCTTACCATTCTTCGTTGTCTTTGCAGCTGCTTTCGCACCTGGCTTCACCACGCCGATGATTGGAATATTAAATTCTTCTTTTACTGTATCTAATGCAAATGCTGTTGCAGTATTGCATGCAATTACAATTGCCTTTACATCCTTTGTTAAAAGGAAACGGATGATCTGCCTTGAGTACATCGTAACTGTTTCCTTAGACTTACTGCCATACGGTACGCGTGCGGTATCACCAAAATATATGATTTGCTCGCTCGGTAACTGTTTCATGATTTCTTTTGCAACCGTTAAACCACCAACGCCGGAATCAAAGACGCCAATTGGTAAATCGCATGACATGTTTCACTTCCTCCTACTTTGAGTTACGTGTAAATGCTGACTGAATCAGTTTTTCGACTAATTGCTGTTTCGCAATACCCTTTGCCTCCCAAAGCATTGGATACATACTAATCGCTGTAAAACCAGGTAAAGTATTTATCTCATTAAATACAACTTCGTTTGTATCCTTTGTCACAAAGAAATCGGCTCTTGCTAATCCAAAGCCATCGACAGCCTTGAAGATCTTTACTGCATCTTCACGTATTTGGGCTTCTACTCCATCCGCTAACTTAGGAGATATGACTGTTCTGCTTTCTGCATTGTTATACTTAGCATCGTAATCATAAAACTCTGCTGCTGCTAAAATCTCACCTACTCCTGATGCTCTCACTTCATGACCACCAAGAACTGCACATTCGATCTCACGACCAACAATTGTTTCTTCTACAAGGATTTTATGATCGTGTTCTGCTGCTCCGGTTAAGCCTTCCATTAACTCCTCACGATTATGAGCTTTGCTAACACCTTTGGAGGAACCAGCATTGGATGGTTTGATAAATACTGGATAGGATAATGTATCTTCCACTCGTTTTACCACTTCCATCATCTGATTTAACTCTCTGGCATTTACAGCAACATATCTAGCCTGACGAACTCCAAGCGTATCTACAATAATCTTAGTATATAACTTATCCATGGACACGGCACTTGCTAATACACCACATCCTACATAAGGAATACCAGAAAGTTCAAGTAACCCCTGTACCGTTCCATCTTCCCCATTAAGCCCATGAAGAACTGGAAATACAACATCTAGCTTACACTGTTTTACCTTATTATTCTCCATAATAAGAAGTGCCTGCTGTTCTCTGTCAGGTGAAATCACTGCACTAATTCCTACCGATTCCCAAGTATTATCTTCAATCGAGTCGACACTTGGTACAAGCATCCATTTTCCTTCTTTGGTAATTCCAACTATGACAATATTATAGTACTCTTGATTTATATTCTTAATTACTGTTGTGGCTGAAACACATGAAACTTCATGTTCTGATGATCTTCCTCCGAACAGTACTGCAATTGTTTTCTTTTCCATGTTTACATCCTTTCTGTCATTCCTAAGAAAAATGCATCTTGATATACTCTATTCATTTTACACTCTATTGGTTAATTATTCAACTCATATTCAAGAAATAACGTATCAGTTCTTTATTACTTTATTACTCTAATTATTTACCATGCTAAAACATTTTTATTGCATGCCTTGTTTGGCCATGGTATAATTTTATTAAAAAATCGTAAAGGAGAATTACAATGGATAACACAGGTGTCATTATCGTAGTCTTTTTATTGTATCTAGGTGTAATGCTATGGATTGGAATGCATTTCTACCGTAAAAATAAAAATGTAAATGACTATGTTCTCGGTGGACGAACACTTAATCCTTGGGCTGCTGCGTTGTCGGCTCAAGCTTCTGATATGTCAGGCTGGCTGTTAATGGGGTTGCCTGGATGTGCTTATGCCTTATATGCTGGAACAGCTGAAGCAATCTGGACTGCCATTGGTCTTGCTCTTGGTACATATCTAAACTGGCTGATCGTAGCCAAACGCCTCAGAAAATATACAAAAAAAGCTGGAGATGCCATTACGCTTCCGGAATTTTTCCAGAATCGTTTTCATGATAATAGTGGTATTCTAAAGGCGATATCTTCTATTTTTATTCTTATTTTCTTTCTTTTATACTCCGCATCTATGTTTTCCGCAGGTGCTAAACTATTTAAATCCGTATTTGACATTTCCTATCAGACAGCGTTGATCATCGGGGTCTGTATCATTGTCTCTTATACCTTCCTTGGTGGTTTCCTTGCCGTATGCTGGACGGATGTTATTCAAGGTATCTTGATGTTTATTTGCTTAGTTATTACACCATTTGTTGCGTATAATTACCTTGGAGGAAGTGCCGGAGTTTCTGAATGTTTTGCTACCATTGAAGAAGAGTTTCGTTTTCTTCCTCATCTGGATAATGGAAGCATAAATACATTACTTCTTGTTTCCTCCTTAGGCTGGGGCTTAGGCTACTTTGGTCAGCCTCATATCCTTGCTCGTTTTATGGGAATTCGTAAAGCCAATGAAGTACGACCAGCAAGAGTCATTGCAACCATCTGGGTACTGATCACACTAGGTGCTGCTGTTGTCATTGGTATGCTCGGTCACTTTATTGTTCCTGGACTTGAAGATCCTGAATCGGTATTTATTAAGATGTCAGGCACCTTATTCCCATCGATCATCACAGGTATCATGTTGACAGCCATCCTAGCTGCCATTATGAGTACGGCTGACAGCCAATTGCTTGTTACTTCTTCTGCTGTATCCAACGATCTCTATGGTGGTTTAATTAACAAAAAAGCCGAGAGTAAAAAACTTCTTTGGATTAGTAGAATTACCGTAATCGTTATTTCGATTATTGCCGCAATTTTAGTATCCCAACCAGTTGCTGCTGGTGTAAAACCAACAACAATCATGGAGAAATTAAATGAATCCGTATTTAAGTTAGTTGCATTTGCCTGGGCAGGTTTTGGCGCTGCTTTTGGCCCTATCGTTTTATTCTCACTATTTTGGAAACGTACCACAAAAGTAGGTGCATTGTGTGGTATGATCGCTGGTGGTGTCACTGCCTGCATCTGGTGGTTATGTGATGGAGGAATTTTCGATATCTATGAAATCGTTCCTGGATTTATCGTTTCCTCTTTCGTAATTATTATTGTCAGTCTCCTAACGAAAGTTCCTAAGGAAATAATGGATGAGTTTGATGAAGTAAAATCCGTGGACTTATAACTTTCTTTCGAAGATAATACATACTATTCATATTTAGTTCAAATAAGAAAGTGCTGTGAAAAAACTGCAAAGAATAATGAGGTAAGAGTCGTGGAATCACATTAGAATTTGGCTAAGTCCGTCCGAAAGGGAAAGGCAGCCAAATTCTAATGTGATTCCCCGCCTCTTCACGCTATTTTTTGCGGTCTTATCACAGCCCCGTTTTTGCTATGTACTATACTACTATTATTTATCGATTACTCTCATTATAGTCGAAACAATTTCTTCTGATTCATATGGCTTTGTTAAGAAATCATCCACTCCTAACTTTAAGGCA
>JAQXNU010000067.1 GCA_029098165.1 Clostridiales bacterium | reverse complement strand
GATTCATAAGTAAATTATATATAATTTTCACAAAAAAACCATTGTTAAACTTGTGTTACACATTGCAAAAGTTGCGGTGTTCTTGTAAACTATTCTTAGAAGGGGCGTGTCAAAAGTCGTGGAAGTGTGGAATAGTCATTTTGCACGCGGGGTGGTGAAGCGAATGTAGCGAAACATCATAGTTCAGCCGCGACACGCTTTCGCTTGGTTGAAGGAAAGTTAAATAGAAAGGATAAAGGTTTTCGAATGAAAAAGCAATATTATTCTCCATTTACAAGCAGGCAGTATATGCTGTCGAATGGGTTTGAGGTGTTTTATTATAGTGATCAGGCGCAGACGAGTGTGCCGGTGCATATGCATAATTATTATGAGTTGTATTTTTTTCTTGAGGGGGATGTGGATTATCAGGTTGAGGACAAGACGTATCAGCTGCAATATGGGGATTATCTATTGATTCCGCCAGAGGTTGAACATCGTCCTGTGTTTAAGAGTGGGAATTCCCAGTATCGACGTCTCATCTTATGGCTGAGTATTGAGTTCTATGAGACATTATGCGCACAATATGAAGAATATCGTTATTCTTTTAATTATGTACAAAGTTCTGGGTGTCATCATTTTCGTACGGACTTTATTGTCTTTCAGCATATTCAGGGTCAGCTATTAGAATTTCTAGAAGAGGCAAATACGAATCGTCCTTTTCGTGATGAAAAGTTAAAGATTATGATTTCTGCTTTACTATTGCAGTTAAATCGTATTACTTATGATCAGAATAGCCAGATTACAACAAAGTATCAAAATACATTGTATCTTAATATCTGTGACTATATTAATAATCATCTGGAGGAAGATTTATCCCTAGAACAGCTCGCTTCCTTTTTCTTTGTAAGTAAGTATCATATTTCTCATATTTTTAAAGAGAACATGGGACTTTCCTTACATCAGTACATCATAAAAAAGCGTATTCATGCGAGTAAAAATGGTATCCTGTCTGATACTCCGATTCAAACATTGATCACACAGTATGGATTTAAAAACTATTCCAGCTTTTATCGTGCTTTTGTAAAAGAGTATGGAGTGTCTCCAATGGAATATCGAGAACAGCATTCCATACGGGAACAAAGTGAGCATGAAACTGAGTAAATCCATGGGGTAAGTTAGTTTTACCCCATCACAGATAAAGGACTGTAAAAATTAAATTCCAGCTTTCCGATTTACTTTTCGAAAGGTTCCAAGAAAGAAGAAAAAGGTTGCACAGGCAATAAACTCTAATACTTGGATTTTCTGATCAAACTCATCAAAAGTTTTGATCCAGCGAATCTTGCAAGCAATTGCATTCGTAACAGAGCTTCCAACAATTGCAAGTAAAAAGAGAATACTTATGGCATAGAAAATATTTAGTTTCGTTATTTT
Source organism: Clostridiales bacterium (assembly GCA_029098165.1). Taxonomy (GTDB): domain Bacteria; phylum Bacillota; class Clostridia; order Lachnospirales; family Lachnospiraceae; genus Lachnoclostridium. Next base: position 1,792 of record JAQXNU010000067.1, on the reverse strand, counting down.
AGCGAAAAGAATTACGCCCCAGAGAATTGCAAGCCACAAACAGCTGATTGGTAATGCATACTCCATAAATCTATTTTGAGATGAAGTCAAATATTGATGAGCAATCACGGTCTCTAATAAAAATAGATATGGAATTAAAAGAACACTATATGTGAGCAGTGTTTTCATCCATTTACTCTCCTTGCTTAAGTACAAAGTGATCAGGCCGGAATACGCATAAATGATACTAATGGTAGAAATAAGTGACCAAGTTAATTGTTTATTGATAGAGATATCCACAATGATCGGTACCAAAATACCAATCATTCCTAGGGATAAGATAACTTCTGCGAGATACAGCATGAATTTTCGCCGTTTCTCTGCCGATTGCTGTACGGAATCATTCTTATACATTTTCTCAATCGCCATATTACACCTCTTCTTTCTTTAATTTCAAAAGTTTCATAACCAGAATTGGGCACCAGATCACAACCAAGCAGATCAGTAGAATTGGAAAACCATAATCCTGAAACCAATACACTTTATTAAATATATAATTAAGATTCATAATTCCCTGAAATCCATATAACAATGGGATTAGTAAGATACTACCAACCCCCATAGTTTTTAGTATCCTCGACTTTTTTGTAAAGATAGCAGTGGCTGTACATGCTGCTATATATCCAATACTTAGATCTACAAATAGCGACCAACTTAATCTATGGTTGACTGCTAAATCTACAATAAAAGATACTAATACAGTAATCATGCCAATTGCCAATAAACCACCCTTACAAAAATAAACTATTTTTGTTTTATTTAAGTACTTCTTAAATTCCTTATGTTCTGGAATCTTATCCATATGTAATTCCGACATTAAATTGTCTCTTTCATTTCTACATTCCGTACAAGTATTAAAATGTTCTTCCATAATTTCATTAGTTTTCTCACTGGTTAACTGTTCAATATAGTTCGGCAACAAATCTCTGATTACTGCACAATCAATTTTTTGCTCCATTACTCTTTCCATCCTTTCATAATTTTCTGTTTTCCCCGATAAAAAGCAACACGTGCCCAATTTTCGGTTTTCCCAAGTATGTTTCCGATTTCCGCAAAGCTTAACTCACCTGAAAGACGCAGATACATCACTTCTCTTGTACTTTCGTCCAGCTGATGCATTAATTTAAATAATTCAATTTTGTCAACCTTCTGAAGATATTGTTTTTCAAGATCGTCATCGGAATGAATCTCTTCTGCTTCTTCAATCGATACAAACTCCCGTTTTCGTTTTTCAAGTTCCCGATACCATAATCGTTTTCCGATCTGACACAACCAAACCGAAATCTTGCAATCACCACGGAAATTATGAATTCCTTTCGTTGCCTGATAAAAAGTTTCTTGTGTCAGTTCTTCCGTCAGACTGGCATCATGGGTTAAGCAGAATAAGTACTTGTAAACGGCTGAAACATTCTCTTCATATATTTGTTCCAGGTTCTGCTTGTCCAAAATAGTTCCTAACTGTACGTTGCGACGTACCTTTTCATGACAGAATACGCATATTTATTCTATCTTCCTAAATTAATCAACATATTCTTACTCGAAATTGCCTCCCATTTATTTGCTCACACCTATAAGTGCATGAATCTTTCCATTCGTTACAAAAAAATATTTTTTATCTTACCCCACGTTTTTCTAAACGTCAAATTTATGATTCGTTATAACTATGCAGATTAGTTATTATAGATTCTTTTACATGTAGTTATTATTTTTTATGGAAACCGCATATACTTGTCTTAAAATGATATAAAGTAAG
>JAQXNU010000066.1 GCA_029098165.1 Clostridiales bacterium | reverse complement strand
TGGTGGAAGATACGTTGGATGCCATGTATGCAGGTGGAATCTATGATCATCTTGGTGGCGGATTCTCTCGTTATTCGACTGACCGAATGTGGCTCGTTCCTCATTTTGAGAAGATGCTGTATGATAATGCGTTGCTTGCGATTGCTTATACGGAAGCTTATCAGATTATGAAGAAACCGTTGTACGAAACGGTGGTTCGGGAAACGTTACAATATGTCTTGGCAGAATTGACGGGTTCGAACGGCGGATTCTATTGTGCTCAGGATGCCGATTGCGAAGGCGAAGAGGGTAAATACTATGTATTTACAAAGGAAGAGATCTATCGAGTCTTAGGGGATGAAGATGGTGAGCGTTTTTGCGAGTATTATCAGGTGACATCGGAAGGAAATTTTGAAGAAGCCAATATCTTAAATCGTATCGGGAAACCTGTGACGGAACATGATCATGAGATGACGAAATTACGGGACAAAATGCGGGAATATCGTCAATCAAGATATCAACTTCATACCGACGATAAGATTTTAACATCGTGGAATGGTCTGATGATCACTGCATTTACCAAGGCTTATCAAGTATTTCATGATGGGTATTACTTAAATGCAGCCCGTAAATGTTATGAATTTATCAATGAAAACTTACGTGATCAGAATCAGCGTTTGATGATCCGTTACCGAGAGGGGCATCAATTTGGAGCTGGGAATTTAGAAGATTATGCGTTCTTTATCATGGCAGAGATTACGTTGTATGAAGCGACATTTGAACCAAGATATCTGAAAGGTGCAATCCAAGACGCCAAAGAGATGATTCGTTTATTTGCCGATGATGAGAATGGAGGATTCTATTTTTATGGCGAGGACGTGCCACAGTTGATCATGCGCCCGAAGGAAGTATACGATGGAGCAATCCCTTCAGGTAATTCGGTTGCTTATCTTGTATTGGATAAATTATCACGTTTGACAAGGGACGATAGCTTCTGGGATATGGCACAAAAGCAAGCAAACTTCATGGAACAAGAAATCGTTTCGAATCCTGTTGCATACTGTTTTGCACTTTGTGCAATGATGGGGCGTCTTGCAGATGGAAGAGAAATTGTCTGCATCCTTAAAGATGGAATTCAACGTCAGGAATTGGATACCTTATTAAGTGACTATTTCTTAGCGGATGCTTCTGTGATCGTTGTAGATGAGGAAAAAGCAGAGCAGCTAATTGAAATCCTACCGTATATTGGTGATTATAAGAGGGATGGAGAAGATTGTGCAATTCATGTCTGTGAAAACCTAAACTGTTTACCAACCATGACAAATATGGAAGCATTTAAAAAGTATTTAGAAGAGTATCGAAAAATGAAGTAGCAAAGGCTATCTGAAGATATTAAGTTCATAGATAAAAAAAGACAAAAAGGACGGATTCTATTGGAATTTCGTTCTTTTTTTGTCAAAGTAGTGACTTTTTTACTATATTCCTTTTATTGACAAATTATTACAATTATATGTATTATTTATTTATAAGAGTGTAAAAACGCTTTTATATAAAAAAGATAGGAGGGCAAATAGTGAAAAGAAGAGTAAAGTTAGTCAAAAAAGCAATATCGCTTTTGCTTGCTTCCACGTTGGTATTTACATCGTTGCAAGTTACCCCTGCAAAGGCAGAAGTCAAGCAAAATGTTAGTCACTTTACTGGAGAGAAATTCGAAGTTAACTTCGAAGTAACAAGCAAATGGGAAGGTGCATTTAATGTAAATGCTACGGTCAAAAATACGAGTGACAAGGTTATTGACAACTGGGCCATTGGCTTTGGTATGCCATATGAAATTACAAACATCTGGAATGCAAAGATTGATTCTTTTGAAGATGGTATGTACATCATTAAAAATAATGGATCCAATCAAGACATTGCAGTAGGAGAGTGTGTATACTTCGGATTCACCGGAAAACTAACGGATGAAACTCTTCAATTACCTGATGAATTTGAACTATATTGTGAAGAGGTTGATGCTACAGATCATGTTGAAATCAGCCTTAATATAAAAGATGATTGGAAATCTGGAAGCTACGGAGAAATTATGATTAAAAATATTTCAGATGAAGTCATCGAAGATTGGAAATTGGAGTTTGATTATGCTCCGATGATTGAGAGCTTCTCAACTGCAGTTCTCTTAAAACAAGAGGGTTCCCATTACCTGATTAAGAACGCTGGATATAATGCCAACATCAATCCTGGGGAGACAATTAAGCTTGAATTTACTGGCAAAATGGGAAATATCGCTGCTACCATTGAGAATGCAGTATTAACACAGATTCTCACAAAAGGCACTACGATTACGGATATCGAAAAAGATACCGATGGGGACGGTTTAGAAGATTATATCGAACAGATGATTGGAACCGATCGTCGTAAGAAAGATACCGATGGAGATCAATTAAGTGACTTTGAGGAATTTATCTTAGCTTTAACAGATCCACTTCTTAAGGATACCGATGGGGATGCCGTCTTAGATAGTGAGGAAGATGCTGATGAAGACGGCCTTACGAATCTTGAGGAGAAAACTCTTGGAACTGTTTTAAATAAACCAGATAGTGATGTGGATGGTCTAAAGGATGGAGAAGAAGTACATACTTATAAAACAAATCCACTAGACACAGATACGGATAAGGATGGGCTTACCGATTATGAAGAGGTTAAGCTTGGACTTGATCCACTAAATCCAATATCAGATGGTGTAACCTTAGATTCCGAACGTAAATTTCCACAAACTTTAAACAAGGATCGCATTGATGAAACTTTACTCGATGCAGACCAGCTAGTTTACCCAAGTATTAGTGGAGAAATCAGTGGTTTGATCGATCGTCATGTTCGTATCGATCTTTCGGATTATCATGAATATGATTCCAACCGAGCTGTGATTGGTAATTTAATTGATGTCATTATGCCTGATGGTAAGGCAGAACTAGTTCTTAGTTATGACATTTCTAAGTTAACAGCAGCATACGGTGCTGATTATGCAGACGAATTGATCATCTGTAAACTTGGTGATGTTTTTGGTTTCGATCCAGTAGATACCACAATCAATGGTAACACTATTTCTGCAACGATCACAAGTTCTGGCCAATATTTTGTTCTCAACATGAATGAATTCTTACAGGATATCGGAATTGATGTCATGTCTGAGATGGAGACAGAACTAATGGCGCCTTTACGCCTTACTGCATCCTACAGCCTTGCTGCAGATTTAGTTGCCTTGGAAGAGGAGACAAAGGATTACTCTGAGGAAGTGGAAACCGATGATAACGAGTTGGTATCTTCCATGATGAGTAATGATAGTGAAATTCAAACATCCGTTGATGAAGAAATTGATTTTGCTCCTGTGAGAACATTTATGTTGAAATCTGTCGCAGTGGAGGCTAAAGCACCTGCTAAGATCAAGGGTTCTGCAGATATCGTATTTGTTCTTGATGCTACAGGTTCCATGGGTGATGAAATCCGTAATGTAGCAAAGAACATCAATGCATTTGCTCAGGAATTAGTCGATACTTATAATGTAAATGCTAACTTTGGCTTAATCGAGTATCAGGATATTACTTGTGATGGATTAGATAGTACGATCAATCATAAGAATGGTTTGTCAAACTGGTATTCGAATGCTGCAGTTGATAAATTGAAAACAAACGTAAACAAGATTAAGGCGAAAGGTGGCGGTGATACTCCAGAAACTGCAATCGATGGTCTGGAAATGGCTCGTCGTCTTGACTGGAGACCAAATGCAACAAAATTCATCATCTTACTTACCGATGCTGGCTACAAAGTAAATAATCAGTATGAAATCAAAGATATGGCGGAAGAAATCTCGCTTTTACAAAAAGATGGTATTGTAACATCGGTTATCACATCTACCGGATATCAGAAAGCTTATAAAGATTTAGTCAATGATACCAATGGTATTTATGCTAACATTCGTGGTGATTTCTATCTTGAACTTTTAAAACTTGCTGAAAAGATCGGCGAAGACACCAACAAAGGTGAATGGGTAATCTTAGATGATTATCAAGCTGTCCGTTTAAATGATCCTGCCGATGATCCTGATGGAGATACTGATGATGACGGTGTGAAGGATTATGACGAATTAGGAACTAAAACAACGGTAAATCTTAATGCTCTTATTAAAGCTTATTTAAAGCGTAGTGGGCTACCAGAGGAAGAGTATAAAGGAAAGACAACAATTGAAGTTTACAACTATATTTCCAATCCAGTAATGGTAGATACTGATTTTGATGGTATCAGTGATGGTGATAGCCGCGATCTAGTGAAAAGAGATACGAATCGTGTCGATGGCAATGCATTTGCTGGAACGTTGTCATCGAACGGTTATACAGTTAATGTAGAGTACAAATTTGATTATCGTACGTTCTTTGAAACTAATACCTCTTATAAGAAAGATCTTAGTGTATTGGGCTCTATCTTGGCAACAACGATGTATCACGGAGCAAACCTTAACGTTACGAGTGGTACTACACTGAGTGGACGTACGGAAGAAGTAATGGATGTTTATGGACTTAGTGATGTTAAGAATTATCGCTTAGATACTAATTTCTCGGATGATGACATTAGCGAAGTAACCGTCGGTCATCGTAGTGTTACCTATAAGGGTGAGACGAAAGAAATCATCATCGCAGGGGTACGTGGAACGAATGGAACAATCAAAGAGTGGTCCAGTAACTTCGATGTAGGTGCTGATACCTCAGATTATTGGGATAAAGATAATTCCTATTGGAGAAACCATGAACATCATAAAGGATTTGATGTAGCAGCAAATCGTATCGACGATTATATTCAGAATTACGTGAATACTTATGTAGATTCCAAGGCCGATAAGGTGATATTTATTGTAGGTCATTCAAGAGGTGCTGCAATCGCCAATATTTTAGGTTCTTTATATGAAAACCGCAGTGGTTATAAGACATTCGTTTATACTTTTGCAACTCCAATGACAACAACATCTTCGAATTATGCAAGTTATCGGACAATCTTTAATATTGTTAATGATGATGATTTAGTTCCAAAACTACCATTAAATAGTTGGGGATTTCATAAGTATGGTACAACCAAATCCATCAGTGTGAACAGTAACTATGAAGATAGTAGCCCATTCGGTGATAAACCAGGTACCTTTGAATGGTTTACAGGAGAAGATTATGATGACGATGGTGGTACAGGTCGTACAATAAGTTGCTTTGATCGTCTTGCTAACGATCGAGATGGAGTTTATAAATATACTTGTTCTTGCCATGGAGACGGAAGTGACAATGATAATATTCTGATTACGAATACTTTTTATTATTTTGATAAGACGAAAGCAGATACCAAAAAAGCTGAATTATTAGCTTCCTATACGGATCGTATGAAACATTATGTAGATGTAGATGTTTACGATACACCAGCCTTAGGCGTTCATCGTTATACGGTAGAATCTCATCAGACAGCAGCATTTTTAATGATGGTATTGGCAGATCTTCCAGTTAACAAGAAACCGTTTGCTTATGAGACTGCGCCAAGATTTAAATCTGCAAAAGCTTCCTTTATCGGATCCGGTTGTGAGATTGCACATATCGGTGGAATCACTCATCCACATATGCCGATTACGTATTATATTATTGCACACAATAATTTTCAGCCTTTAAATTAATGGAGAGAATCTTTTCATCGGAAATACAAGGAGGTAACATAAGTTGAATTTAAAAAATGAGAAGCTTAAAAAGTTTATCATATGCTGCATATTTCAGATTATGATTTATATCTTTCAATTTCTAATCAGACCATTGTTTTATCGACCAGATCCAATGGGTCGATTGGCATGTACAATTATTTTGTATAGTTCAACTTTCCTCTTTGTTTTCTTTGGACAGCTTTTCTTCATTAAAAAGGTATGGTGCTGGATTTTAAGTTTTCCAATCTACCCTAGTTTGATTTTTTTGTATCATCCAAAGAATGTCTATGAAATTGGTTATGAAGGTGGTTTCTCTGTGGTTTCAACCGAAATTCATATCCTAGTACTTTCAGTTATCATCTTTGGAATTGAAATGGCGACTTGTCTATTAGTCGGTATCATATCTTTCATCAGAAAAAGGATGAAGCAGAAGAGAGCATAATTGAAATCGGATAGAAGAAATTATAATCGGATTTGATAGAAGAGAAAATAATTGGATACGATAGAAAAAAAATTTGATTTGATAGAAAAGAAGATGGGCTGTCGTAGTATGTAAAAGATGGTTCCTGATTCGAGTGGTGATCACCTATCAGTTTTTCCATCCAGATCATGTGATACCAACGATCGAATTTATAACCACAATTATGAAATACTCCAACTTTTGAGAACCCAAGATGAGCATGAAAATTAGCGCTATTGTTATTGAGGTATTCATCTTCAACTTCAGGTACGCCGATGCATGCATATAGATTAAGTACCCCAATGTTCTTAAGCCTTTGTTCCATTGCTTCATAGAGGGCTCTTCCGTATCCACATTTTTTTGCATTTGGATCTAAGTAGATAGTCAGTTCGCATGACCAATCATAAGCAGCGCGCCCAATGAAGGCACCAGCATAGGTATATCCTTGGATGATTCCATCCTTTTCAATGACGAGATAAGGATACTTTTTTGTTATGTTTCTCATTCGGTTCTGGAATTCGGAAAGGGTTGGAACCTCATATTCGAACGAGATTGCTGTCTTTTCGACATAATATGAATAAATCTCTAAGATACGTTCTGCATCTTCAAGTCTTGCGTCTCTAATCTGTATTTCACTCATAATAGTTCTCCTTTGCAAGTTAAGATTTCTATGTTTCTCATCATAATGGATGTTAACCTAAAATACAATGTTTCAAGTTTGGTAATCCAATATTTCTATCATTTTGATTTAGATACCTATTTACAACAATCTCCGAATGAATTACAATAGCACCTATAGTCTTTATCTAGACTCAAAAGAAAAGAAGAATGGAGATTACAAATGAATAAAAAATACATACGAAACTTTTGGATTACCGGATGTGTATTCCTGTTATTTGTTTTGTATACACTAGCAGTTATGTTTATTGATGTGCAACTAATCGGTCCAAATGATTCTAGCGTTGGATTTGCTACCATCAATGGTGCCTTTCATGATCTGACAGGTGTCCATATGAAGATTTACCAATGGGGAGACTGGTTAAGTGTCATCCCAGCTGCCATTGTAGGTGGATTTGGAATTCTAGGTCTCGTTCAGCTCATTAAGCGAAAAAGCTTATGGAAAGTTGACCTATCCATCTTAACCTTAGGCGGATTTTATGTCGTTGTTTTAATTAGTTATTTGTTCTTCGAACACTTTGTCGTGAATTATCGACCTGTAATCATTGAGGGTGTTTTGGAAGCTTCTTATCCATCCTCAACAACGATGCTTGTTATCTGTGTTATGGTAACTGCAAATCTGCAGTTCAAACGTTTGATCAAGGATAAAAACTTATTACGTATCGTTTTGATCGTATCTCGTGTTTATCTTGCTTTTATGGTTCTAGGTCGATTGATTTCAGGTGTTCACTGGATCACAGATATCATCGGAGGTTCGATATTAAGTCTTACCTTAGTAATGTTATATTGTACGACTACGAACTGGTTAACAACTAAGATCAAAGAAAAAATATCGAAGAATAAGAGGTAACTCTACGAGGATAGAAAGCCCATCGCTTTTCATAGAAGGATGAAAAGCGATGGGCTTTTTAGGTTTTATGATTTGCTTGGGGAGAAATTCTTAGAATGGGTTAAAAGTTGGTTAATGAGGATGTCATGTATTGATTCGTTTTATCAGGCGTTGAGAAGTAATAATTGAAAGAAGGTATTGGGAAGCCAGGCTTGACATAAGGTATTAGGAAGCTAGCTTTGATATAAGTTGTTGAGATACGATGGTGGATGACAGAGGATGCTGAGAAGTGATGCTTGATTGAACTCGTTGTCCAATTAGAAAATCAGCTGCATTGTTTTCCAAATTGGGCATATAAGGTTGTTAATACCACTATATGCCCAATTGCGGCTATGAGATAGCTTGTAAATCGCCACTTTGGTGCATATAGGGAAACAGCAATGCAATGAAAAATCATTATCTGCTCACGCAGATATCAGATATACTGATGCAACTGTATCTTGCATGGAATCCATTTATAAAAGAATTAGGGCAGAGCATAAAAAATACATCTTCAGGCCTGCTGGAAAGTTTTCGCCACATAACAGTAACGGAAGAAGATGTATTCTACATTATCAGATACACAACAATGTATCTAGAATAACAAGGTTATTTTATCACAGGCGGTGGTTAAATGAAAGAGAAAATAACAGAATAATTTATCCACAATTTTAAGAAATGGGATGTACAGACCCATACGATGTGCATAACATTAGTAAAATGCAGAAAAAAAGTGGATAACATTCCAAAACTAAAAGAAATGGATTTGCGTGGTAGGTATAATAATATTTATTCCTCACCGCTACGAAGATTGGAATACTATTGTAATTAGTAACAAAACATGTTATAATATACCAGTTAATGTATATAAATATAAAAAAATGTAATATGGAGGTGTATTATGGCTTTTTTCTACGAGAAAGAAGGTATAGATACTTTATTAATATATCAACTTGAGAATAGTGATATTAAAGATTCCTTTTGTTACGGTATGCTTGAAAATAATAAAATCGAAAGAATTGCTCCAATTAATTTTTCTCAGAATAATGATGTTTGCTATTTTAAATTCAATATCTCTTCTAAAGTTTCTGCAACTAAGTTTTTTGAGAAGGAAATCCGTAGAAATGAGATTTTAACTTTTTTCAAGAATATCATAACAGCAATCATGGAAGCTCAAGAGTATATGATTTTACCAACGAGCTTTGTTACTGATCTAAACTATATTTTTATTGATAGCACTACATATGAAGTGAGCTTAATCTGTTTACCTCTGGTAAAAAATGAATATAATACCGATTTATCTATTGTTTTTAAAAAATTGTTGTTTACATCGCATTTTTATCAATATGAGAATGGTGATTATGTAGTTAAACTGATTAGCTATTTGAATAGTACGCCGAATTTTTCGTTAAATGATTTTAATAAATTAGTAGATGAGTTATTAAATCCAAGTGAGTATAATGTTACATATGGACAACCAAAACCAGAGAGCGTACCATCTGCTAATTCTTCTCCTAATATGGTTAATATTCAGAAAGCGGATCCGCCAAAGGTAGAAAACACACTTAAGGTTAATATTGCGTCAAGAGAAGATAAACTTCTAAAAGCAGGGACGATCCCGCAGCAAAATAACAATGTTCCACCAATTCCGACTACAAATCAAAGCATTATACCAAGTGTAAACAAGGCTTCCAATAGCGCAATGCCCAATAATACAGTATTAAACAAAGAAGATCAAGTATCTTTACTAAAATTGTTATGCCATTACAGTAAAGAAAATAAAGAGAAATATAGTATTCAGAAGAAAGAAAAAAAAGCAAGTAAACAAAAAGGAAAAAAAGAACAAAGTAATCAAATGGGTGGAATGGATTTTCAAATCCCTGGAAGTCAACAACCAATGATGCCAAGTAATAAACCGATGACATCAGCAAGTAATCCAAGTATACCAATGAACTATCAGAGTACAGCTACGAACTATCAGAGTATGACTGTAAATCGGCCAAATGCAAATAACCCTAATTTACCTCCGGTAGCAAACAATCAAAGTTTTGGTAACACAACAGTTTTGAGCCAACCTAATACCGCTGGGCAGACAACCGTTTTATCGGAATTTGCTGCTACAAGAGAGAGGCCATATCTCGTTCGTAGAAAAAATAGTGAAAAAATTTATCTTACCAATAATGAATTTAAAATAGGTAAAGAGAGAAATAGTGTTGATTATTGTATTGATGGGAATTCTGCAATTAGTAGAACTCACGCTATGATAATTCAACGTGCAGAAGAGTTTTTTATCGTAGATATGAATTCAACCAACCACACTTTTATTAATGGGAAAATGATTAATTCCAGTCAAGAACTGAAACTATCGCATAATGATATAATACGTTTAGCAAATGAAGAATTTGTGTTTAATATGATTTGAGGTGAGTGCTTTGGAGTATCTAATCGAAGGGGCAACAGATATTGGCAATGTAAAAGGAGTTAATCAAGATAGTTTTATGGGAAAAGTCATTGATACCAATCAAGGCAAGGTTGCGTTTGCTATTTTGTGTGATGGTATGGGAGGACTAAAATTTGGTGAAATTGCCAGTGCATCAGTTGTTCAAGCGTATAATGAATGGCTTGAACATAATTTTAAATATTTAAGTGAATGGCAGATTCAAGAAGATGATATTCGTAGTAGTATGACAAATCTTGCAATACAATTCAATGAAAAGATTAAAGCATATGGTAGAGAACGAGGAATCAGCATTGGAACTACATTGACTGCAATATTAATGTTGAGTGACAAATATTATATCGTTCATGTAGGAGACACAAGAATTTACGAAATAGATCAAAACATTTGTCAATTAACGAAGGATCAAACATTAGTTCAACGTGAAATTGATATGGGAAGATTAACATACGAGCAGGCAAAGACGGATCCACGAAGTAGTATATTGTTACAGTGTATTGGAGCATCCGACACAGTTTATCCTGACTTTATCACAGGAACAACCCGAGATAATTGCACTTACTTGCTATGTAGTGATGGTTTTCGTCACAAACTATCGGATGAGGAGATAGGCTTCTATCTACAACCGGGAAATCTGTTAAATACCGTTATGATTGAGGACTCATTAAAAAACTTAATTGAGTTAAATAAACAGAGACAAGAAACGGATAACATCACGGCTATTGTCATTAGAACCTATAATTGACTATATCGGAGGCAAATATACTATGTTAGAAACTGGACAACTTATTGACCAAAAATATAAAATTCTTAGTCAAATCGGAAAAGGTGGAATGAGCGTTGTCTACATGGCTATTAACGAAAAGGCTAATAAAACATGGGCAATCAAAGAAGTTCGTAAAGATGGCGTTTTGGATTTCGAATCAGTGAAGCAAGGATTGATCGTTGAAACTGAAATGTTAAAAAATCTAAAACATAATAATTTACCAAGTATTGTTGACGTTATCGATGATAAAGATTCGTTTTTAATTGTTATGGATTACATTGAAGGAAATCCGTTAAACAAATTAATTGAAGAATCAGGCGCACAGCCACAAGATATGGTAATTAAATGTGCCAAGCAACTATGTGATGTATTGGGCTATTTACATTCAAGAACGCCAGCTATAATCTATCGAGACATGAAACCAGCCAATATCATGTTAAAGCCAGATGGTAATGTTGTCTTAATCGATTTCGGTACTGCACGCGAATACAAAGAAAAAAACATAGCCGATACGACTTGTCTTGGTACCGTAGGTTACGCTGCACCAGAACAATTCGGTGGACAAGGGCAGACGGATGCTAGAACGGATATCTATTGCTTGGGAGCAACCTTATACCATTTAGTTACGGGTGTTAACCCTTCGGAACCACCATATGAGATATTACCGATCTGCCAAGTGAATCCTTCGTTATCCAAGGGACTGGAGAAGATTATCTGTAAATGCTGCGAAAGGAATCCGAATGATCGATATCAATCATGTGAAGAGTTAATGTTTGACTTAGAGCATTACGATGAAATTGATGATGTTTATCGTGGGAAACAGAAAAAAAAGCTAAGGAGAATCGTATTTTTCTTTATACTTTCTATTATTTTCTCAGTGGTTGGTATTGCACTAAGAATCGTAAAATATAATCAATCCTCTGCGGCTTATGCAATGAAAATAGATGAAGCATTAAAATCGAATAGTTACGAGAGCAAAATGAATTCATATTTAGATGCGATTAAGATATCAGGGCAGAATGGAAAAAAAGATTCGTATCTTGGATTAATTCAAACTTTCAAGGAAAATGACTATGTCTTTACTGTGGAAGAACAGAAGATTCTTGTAAAAGCTATCAGTGAAAACAAAGAAAGCATACTAGAAGATCCAAATGGCTATGTAGAGATATGTTTTGAGCTTGCTAAATTATTCTGGTATTACTATGATTATGGCAATGTGGAGAATAACCAAATTACGAAAATGAAAAGTGCCATTGAATGGTTTGACGATGTTCAAAAATATGCAACGAATGATTATGAGAATTTAGTAATGGCAAATGTATATGGTTCTATTGGTAAATTCTATCGAGATATTACAATCAATACAGTGGAAGCAAATGATAAGGGGATATATAAAGAACTTTTTGTAAATATGAATCAATTACTTGATTTTGTTATTGAGCGAGAAGAGAATAGCGAAATTGTTATTCTGGAATTACTGGAGATGATACGAAACTCCTTACAGCAATATGCTTCGAAATTTAGAGGAGATGGAATAACAAAACAGGAGATGTTGGATATATATCAAAGAATAGAAAAAGAACTGGAATTGATTACCCCAACGACAGATAAGACTCAAAGCATGAAAAAAAATACAAGTCAGTATATGCAAGATACAAAGGATGTAATTGAAATCGTATTTTCAAAGGAAGGGGTGGAATAAATGATTGATTATGATTTAATGTCTACCATCTTTTTTGTTTTGGGAATTATCAGTTTTGTTTGTTTTCTTATACTTGCAATCAAAAATCATCTAGTAAAGTTAATTGCTGACTTGCTAGGAATTACAGCAAAACGAAAGATTAAACTAATGAAATCTGATACCAGTAGATATAATAATCCATCGTCCTCTCTTAAAATGAATGTCACGGATCGTATCGTTAGTGAACAGACCGAGACATTAAGCGGTGAATCTTGCGAAACAACAGTTCTAGAAAATATATCGGATCCCAAGTTTGTTTTGGAGTCTGAAATTGGATTCCATGATAGTGATGAGATCATAAAGTAAAAATATATACTAATATTAAGGAGTATAATAATGAAGGGGAAAAATTTAAAAAAGGAAGTAACGGCTTTAGTTGCATCACTAATATTATTTATCTGTACAATACTTTGCAATTATAGTGAAGCTGCCATGTCTGTAAAAGCAGAAACAGTTGATGCAACAAGCGAAGGCTCAATCGATGTAACGAGCGGAGGCTCAATTGAAGTAACGAGCGGAGGCTCAATTGAAGTAACGAGCGGAGGCTCAATTGAAGTAACGAGCGGAGGCTCAATTGAAGTAACGAGCGGAGGCTCAATTGAAGTAATTGAACCTGTAGCTTCCTTTATGATAACGAGTCCAGGTTCAATCTCATTTAATCCAAATTCTAATACATATGAAAATCTAGTTATTAGCAGTATAACTCCAAGTAGCATACATTATTCTATCATATCGGGGGAATCGATTGCTTCTATTGATTCCAATACTGGTATTGTTACCATAAACTCACCAGGAACAATCACAGTAAATGCTTGCGTCTCTTATGCAAATCATGAAGCAATAAATATACAATATTCATTAGAGATTGATAAAGCAGAACAAAGCAATTTTGCATTTAACCAAGACACGTACACCGTTTTTTATGGGCAAAAAAATGTAAAAATAACTCCAACCGGTAATGCGGAAGGTTCAACGATTACCTATTCACTAGATAGAGATGATTTCATATCCATTGATCAAGATGGAAATCTTACTTTTTTAAAGCAAAATAGCGGTAATGTTACGCTTACTGCACATAGTAGCGGAAATTCATATTATAAAGATGCTGATGCTTCATGTATTATTAAAGTTGAAATTTGGCCAACACCAGAGAAGTCATATCGTATGGAAGGTAACTATTGTAGTGATTTTTATAGAGAAGATAATGTTGCATGGTATTCAGATAATGTTAAGTTGATTCCCAAAGAGGGTTACCTAATTGGTTTGTCTAATCAATTGGACGATAATCAATGGAGTGAATATATCGAGTTAAGTGATGAAGGAAAAAATCAAACAGACTTTTACTTAAGAAATACTAGCAACGGTGCAATTACACCTAAGATTAGTTCTCCTGATGTCTTTATTGATAAATCCAATCCTATCATACTAGATGTGAGCTATACAAAACCATTTTTTCCGTTTTTAACTTATTGGTTTTTTAGAGATAACGTCTGTATTAACGTTAAAGCACAGGATACAGTATCAACGATAAAGCAAATACAATACGAATATAAAATTGATGATAAAAATTTTAAAGCTATTATCGATAATAGTTGTGCAACATACTATATGAATGGTATGCAAACTTTTGTGGATACGAATATTAAGTTAACGTATTCCGAAGATGGGAAGACAGCTTATTGTCGCTTCATATTAGAAAAGGCAATTAATAGCAACATTAAATTTGTAGCCGTCGATTATGCGGGAAGAGATAATCAGACTAAGAGCGAACATACGGTTGTTATCGATTCTGAGGCACCAATAATCACAACCGTTTATGATAATAATGAGAACTTCAATGACATTTATTACAACAAAACCAGAACTGCAACGATTAAGATAGAAGAAGATAACTTTTATCAAGAAGATATTGTAGCTAAAGTATCATATCGTAAGAATGCAAACGAAGAATACCAAACTAGTGAAGTAAAACCTAGCTTTAGTAAGAAAAAGGGAAATGTCCATGCTACTGAAATACAATTCAATGAAGATGGGGAATACCAGCTTGAGGTCTCTTATACCGACAAAAGCGGAAATACGGCTGAACCTTTTAAGGATCATTTTATCATTGATACGATAACGCCAGAAGTAACTTTAAATTTTACCCAAAACTGTAATAAAAATGATTTTTTTAGCGATAGTGTCGAAACAAGTATCTCTATTACGGATGAATTCTTTGACATAAATAATTTGACTTATGTGGTTAGCGCAAAAGATTTTACGAATACGGCATTTGACCTTAGTGAACTAAAAAAAAGCATAAAAAATGAAGAGAATTGGAGTGAAGCTGGCAATACTTATACATTCAAGACAAATCTAGATTATGAAGGGGAAGTGGCTTTATCATTCTCATACTCAGACAAAGCTAATAATAAAGCACAAGATAATCGAACCTTTTATATTGATAAGCAAAAACCAACAAATTTGAAAATAGAATACTCTAACCCTAATAAAACCATAAAACAATCCGACCATGACTATTTATACTATAATGAGGATGTCAAGGTTACTATAAGTGGAATAGATAATGGCGGTGGTGTAGATGTCTTAGAATATCAGCTAATAGATGAGGAGAATCATACAGTTGAGACCGTTACCGTTGACAAAAAAGACATTATTTATTCCGAAGATGGGACAAAGGCTGAGTATCAGTTTAAGATTTCAAAAGATTTCAAGGGGAAAATAGAACTTCATGTAATTGATAAGGCCGGTAATAAGAGTACCTATCAAGATAATAGAATTCTTATTCTTGATAAAGTAGCACCAGTCATAAGTGTAAATTTTTCAGATGATAATAGTAAAGAATTCTACAATACTGCAAGAAAAGCAACGATTTCCATTACGGAACTAAATTTCAATGCGAGTGATGTAAGAATTTCGATAAAATATGACAATACAGATGCCAGTGGACAAGCCTATACAATTAGTGCTTTCACTGATTATGGCACTACACATAGTTGCGTAGTAGATTTTTCATACGATGGTGAATATGTACTAGAAGTTTCATACACTGACAATTCTGGTAACAGGGGAAATAGCTATGTGGGTAATAAATTCTGTATTGATCGAAAGGCACCAGTAGTCAGTGTATCTTATGATAATAATGAAGTCTATAACGACTATTGCTTTAATGCACCAAGAAATGCAACCATTACAGTGTATGAGAAAAACTTTAGCAATGGGCAATTCATTGCAAATATTGTATTAAAAGATATCGATGGAAAAACGATAATTGATGAGTCAATCCAACAACAATTGTATTCTCAAAATGCTTGGATTGATTCGGGAGATTACCATACAATTCATCTGAACTTTGCAAAAGAGGGAATATATGAAGTTAGTTTTTCTTGCAATGATAAAGCAGGTAACTCAAATTTCGGTATCGATTTTTGTAGTTCCGTGGCTGTGAATAAATTTTTCATTGATAAAACAAAGCCAACAGGATCAATTAAAATCTCGCAATTTAATAAGACATGGAATCAGCTACTCTTTACTCATAATTTTAATCTGTACTCAAATAAAATAGTGGAAGTTGAGCTGGTTGGTCAGGATACGTTAACCGGAATTGGTGATATTGCTTACTACAAGAGCGATACCACTCTAAGCGAAGAACAACTAAAGCAAGTGACGAATTGGCAGGTAATTGATACAAATAAATTCTATTTTGTTGAACAAGATAAGTTTATTATTTATGGTCGTATTCGAGACAAAGTTAATAATACTACCTATATATCATCGGATGGTATGATCATTGATTACGAAGCACCAAGTTTCGAGAAGGTTGCACCTTCCATCCAGTTAACTCCTGATAATCATAACACGACAGACATTTATAATGATGATGTTGGAATCGATGTTAACATTAAAGATGTCGTAGTTGCTAACGAAGTCTATTCTGGTATAAGGATAGTATCATATGAAGTTTTTAACCTTGGGGAAATGACGCAAAGTGGTATCTTATATGGCTATCAGGAAGTTACGAATGTAGACCAAATCCCACTCAAAGAATGGGCAAAGACGAATGCGATCATCGTTGATAAAGTTAAGAATAATAGTAATGAGGTAGAAGTTCGAGTAAAAGCGATTGATTATAGTGGTAATGTTAGTACAAAATCAATTCAACTTAAGATTGATATCACAGAGCCTGAAATTGAAGTTGTATACGACAATAATCAGCAAGATGCCATTTTGGGAAACTACTTTAAAGAGAATCGTACAGCGACAATTACAGTTCGAGAGAGAAATTTCGATCCATCCTTAGTACAGATTATGGTTAAGAATATTGATGGTTCGCAAGTTCCTAACTTATCGGAATGGAAAAAGTATAATGGAAGTCATAATCTAGACGATACCACTTACGTTGCAACTATAAAATATCAAGAGAACGGTCATTATCAATTTGAGATGTCAATGATTGATATGGCTGCCAATAAGAATACTGAGATACAATACATGAATTCTGTATGCACGAATGATTTTATCTTGGATAAGACAATACCACAAATTGAGCTCCTATATGACAATAACAATGCGTTGAATCAAAATTACTATAAAGAAAATCGTACGATTACAGTAGTTATAACCGAGCATAACTTTGATGCAAGTCGAGTTGACTTTTTTGCTAACTTAACGAAATATGACAAAACACTCCAACAGCTACAGTTAGGTTCTTGGAGTTCCAATGGAGATACTCATACTGCTACTGTAAAGTGTAGTGAAGATGGATTCTATCAGCTACGTTGTGAATTTACGGATAAGGCTGGTAATAAAGTAGCAGATGCTGTGGAAACAAAGTTTTATGTTGATCAGACAAAGCCAAATTTAGCAATTGAAGGTGTTGAGAATTTATCTGCTAATCGTGGTAGTGTAGCACCAATCATAACCTATTCGGATTTCAATTTAGATTATGAGACGGTAACAATTCAATTAATCGGACAGCGCCGAGGTGAAGTTGAGTTAAATGCAGCTCAAACAGATCTATTAAATGGAAAGAGAATCGAGCTAAAGGATTTTGAGAAGACACTAAAAAACGATGACTACTATACATTAACAGTTACCTTAAAGGACAAAGCAGGCAACGTAAGCACGAAATCAATTGAATTTTCAATCAACCGCTTTGGCTCCACCTATAAACTTTCCAATAGTGCCAGTCAAATGAATGGGAACTTCGTATATGATGAAAAAGATATTATTTTATCAGAAGTTAATGTTGACCCACTCAATACAATGGAGGTAATCCTTTATAAGAATAACCAGACAGTTTCATTAGTAAATGGGGTTGACTATTTTGTAAGTCAAAAAAACAATAACGCCAATTCTTATATTTATGAATATGTAATATCGAAAGATAATTTCAAAGAGGATGGAGTTTATCGTATTGTTATCAAGTCAACCGATAAAGCTGGCAATGTTTCCTTAAGTAATACAGAGGAGAAGAACCTTGAGATAAGCTTTGGTATTGATAAGACAAAGCCAATCATAATTGTCTCAAATCTAGAATCCGATAAGACTTACTCAGCAAAACAATTAAACGTAAACTTCTCTGTAACAGATAATCTTAAAGTAGAAACGATTCAAGTGAAGTTAGATCAAAACGACTTAGTAAAGTGGGATAAACCTGCAGAGGAAGAATTCGAATGTATGATTCCTGGTGATTCTACGAAACCACATACACTACAGATTACGGTTACCGATGCAGCTGGAAATTCTACAGTGGAAGAAATTTCTGGATTCTATGTAACAACGAATAAATGGGTTCAGTACCGAAACAACAAAGGATTATTCTACGGATCAATTGGAGGATTTGGCGCTCTATCCGCAGGAACCGTTGCAGTATTTTCAATTAGAAGAAAAAAATTGAGAAAACGCGTTAATTCGTAGAATGTTGGAGGAAAAGATGAATTTACTGTTATTAATAATTGGTATTATCCTGATGCAAGGGGCAGTTTATCACTACCTGCTCAAACGTTACAAACAATCAAAGCAATTAATCCTATATATGGTGATCAGTAGTTTACTCATCATTGGACAAGCCATTTTTATGTATTACACCTTTAAAGACGCTACGTTAGTACACCTAATGAAGCTTTTTACCTTAGAGTGTGGAATTCTTGCTTTGGCATGGACAGACTTTAGAGAACATATTATTCCAAATGAGGTAATTGTGACTTTGTTATCACTTCGAGTTATCTTTTATATCTGGGAGTTTATCGAGTTACAGAATTGCTTTTTTCAGGTATTAACAAACAGCTTGATGTCATTTCTTCTGATTGGCCTATTCCTAATTGCTGTCCGTTTGATTGCAAAAGATAGTATTGGTTTTGGAGATATTAAACTAATGATAACGATGGCAGTTTATCAAGGGTTTATGGGAGTATTTAGTTCCATTTTCCTATCCCTTTTGATTATGTCAATTGTAGGAATAGTATTATTAGTAACGAAAAAGAAAAAGAAAAAGGACACGATGGCATTCGCCCCTTCTGTTTTAGTAGGTTTATGCGTATCGATGACTATGTCAGGAATTTAAAAGGGGAGTAAGAATTTATGAAGCATACAAGATTATTAGTGGTATTTCTATTTGTTTTATTCTTACCTTTGTCCTGGTACAAAATGTATTCAGACAGCAGTAAGGAAGAGTCAGTATATCAGTCCTATCTAAAAAATGCTAGAGAAAAAGCAGAGTTACAGATCCTAAAGGAAGCTACACAAGATTATCAAGCGGCGCTGGCTCTGCATAACTCCAGTGAGATTCAGCTAGAATTGGCTCAGATGTATTATGACAATAGAAGATATGATATTTATGAAGCTTTATGTAATCAGACAATAAATGACTATCCTTATGAGATTGATGCATATGAACGTTTGGCACAGTACTATTATGATTTGTCCTCCTATTCAGATGTCCTCTCTATTCGAGAAACCATAAATAAGAGGGAGTTAAAATCAACACTCATCAATGATTTATATCAATCGATTAAATATTCTTATAGTTATAATGGAACTTATAAAGTGAGTGAGCTTTCGAATTTCCATAGTGGTTATGCTCGAATACGTACCCAGGAGGGCAAAATCGGTTATATTACAGAGAGTGGTCAAAGAGCCGTTAACTATATTTATGATGAGGGAAGTATCATTAGTAACTATGGGATTGCAGGAATTACAACAAGCGAAGGAGAAAGCTATATCATCGATTATTTCGGTGATAAGGTAAATGCAGATCCACAAAAACGAAAAATCACTTACATAGGTACCATTAATGATCCTTACTTTCCGGTAGTACTCGATAACAACTATTATGTTAGCGATTATAGTTTTAATCTTTCAAATACTTCCTACGATTATATCGGAGCATTTACTTCTGGAAGGGCGGCAGCTAAGAAGGGGACAGAATGGTTTTTTATCGACGGAAACGGAAATAGGATCAGTGATAAAACATATGAAGATATCATCTTAGATGAAGGAGGAATTGCGTTTTGCCGATCGAGATCTTTTGTTAAGATCAAAGATCATTATATTATGATTGATTTTGATGAAAATCAGATTGGAACGCAAGTCTTTGAGAATGCCATAAACTTTGTACAAAGCAATGGTCCTACTTCCGTTAAGGTTAATGGCAAGTGGGGATTCATTAATGATACAGGTGATATCGTTCTTGAGTTTCAATATGAAGATGCTAGACCATTCTCGAGAGGTTTGGCAGGTGTCAAGGGAGCCGATGGGTGGAATTATATTGATGAATCAGGGAATATTGTAATTCCTGGGCCATTTCAGGAGGTAAGAGATTTCTCAGCTACAGGGACTAGTTTCGTGAAACAAGAAGATGTTTGGAGGATGATTCGATTATATGACTAAAGCACTAGATAAGAGAAAGGATAGGATGGAGGTTTCTTATGAAAATAAAACTTGCAATCTTAGATCATGATGAAACATATTTGAATCAAATCGTAAGTATCATGGACTCAAAGTATATGGATAGTATCCAAACCTATACTTTTACAAGTAAGGATACAGCGATAAAAACGGTTAGTGAGGCAAAGATTGATGTATTTTTAGCCAATCCAGATTTTGAAATGTCAATGGAAGAGATTCCAATGAAATGTTGTTTTGCATATTTGGTCGATCAAAATGATATTGAACGTTACAAAGGACAGATCGCGATTGGAAAATATCAGAAAATCCAATTGTTTTATCAGCAGATTTTAAGTATGTATGCAGAGAAAGTAGCAGATATGGAATTAAGTAGTAAAAATACGAAGTTTAGTATTCCGTTGTACTGTTTTTTATCTGCAAGTGGTGGAACAGGAAGTTCTAGTTTAGCGATGGCTTATGCTAAGAATCAAGCAATGCATGGGAAAAAGGTTTTATATTTTAATCTCGAGCAATTGCCTACAACGGGACTCGTTTTTACGGGAGAGGGAAACGGAAATTTCAGTGAAATCATATATTCGATCAAAAGTGGTAGATCAAATGTTACATTAAAAATCGAGAGTAATACAAAACAAGATAACAGTGAAGTTTTTTTCTTTGATAGCTGTAATATACCACTTGATTTATTGGAACTTGATACGAATGATTTCAAACAACTACTGATTCATATTGCAAGTTTAAACAAGTATGAATTGGTGGTGGTGGATCTTGATTTTACGTTCCAGAAGAAAGAACTATTTGTTTTGGAAGGAGCAACAAAAATTATCTTTGTAAGCGATGGATCGGCTGTTGCAAATCGTAAGTTTCTAAGCGCTTATGAATCAATTGTTATACTAGATGAACAAAATGAAACCGGAATTGCTCCAAGAATTTCTTTGGTATTTAACAAATTTAGAAATCGTACGAGTCAAGTGTTACAAGATGAGAGAATAAAAGTAATTGGTGGAATTCCTTACTTTGAAGGTGCAGATTTTGTTCGGGTAGTAGATGAATTAAGCCATCATCCACTAATGAACAAACTGGATAATTAGTACCTTGTTGACAGGAGGTTAGTATGACAAAAGAACAAGTACAGGAATTAGTAGATAAGATTCGAGAACATGTTATCAATTTCTTACCATTAAGTACGTTAAAAGATGATGAGCTAGAAGAAAAAATAGAAGAAATTGTTGCGCAACAAGTACAAGATATGTACATATCGCTATCTCAACGCCATGATATCGTAACGAGAGTATATAGCTCGATCCGCGGTTTTGGTATTTTGGATCAGATCATGGAAGATGATACGATTACTGAGGTCATGATTAATGGTCCAAAGCAAATATTTATCGAAAAAAAAGGAAAAGTTATTAAGTCAGACACTGAGTTTGAGTCAGAGAGAAAACTGGAAGATGTCATACAACGAATCGTTGGGCTTGCAGGAAGAGAAGTCAATCAAGCCAATCCAATCGTAGATACGAGACTCCCAGATGGCTCTCGTGTGAACGTAGTACTCCCGCCAATTGCATTGTGTGGTCCTACGATTACAATACGTAAATTTTCAAAGAATCCGATGACGATCGAGAAATTGATCGAATATGGTTCCATCACAAGAGATATTGCACATAAATTAGAAATATTGGTGAAAGCCAAATACAATATCTTTATTAGCGGCGGTACTGGTAGTGGTAAGACGACATTTTTAAATGCATTATCGAATTATATTCCAAAGGATGAACGAGTTATTACAATCGAAGACTCTGCTGAATTACAGATTGTAGGTGTAGACAACCTAGTTCGGTTGGAAACACGAAATGCGAACAGTGCCGGTTGTGGGCAGATTACAATACGTGACTTGATTAAATCCTCCCTTCGTATGAGGCCGGAGCGAATTGTAGTCGGTGAGGTTCGAGGTGGAGAAGCGCTTGACATGTTACAGGCCATGAATACAGGTCATGATGGCTCCCTATCGACAGGACATGCCAACTCAACGCAGGACATGTTAAGCCGTCTAGAAACCATGGTATTACAAGGTGCGGAAGGACTTCCGTTAGAGGCAATTCGTCAGCAGGTAGCATCAGCAATTGATATCATCATTCACCTGTCTCGACTCCGCGATCACTCCAGAAAAACGATGGAAATAACCGAAGTTGTTGGGTATGAGAATGGTAATGTAATCTTAAATCCACTGTATGTATTCCAAGAGGATGAACATAGTACCCTTGAAAAAGTATCCGGACAACTTATTCGTACAAAAAATCCATTAATGAATGACTTTAAGCTACAGTTGATGGGTTATAAAGAAACAATATAAGGGGGTGATATTTTGGTAAAAAAGAAAAAAGTAATCGAACCACAATATTATACCTCTGCAACTATGATGCAAACCCTCAACTACAAAGTTTACTACATGAGTTTTAAAGAAAAAATCATGTATTTTATGCTGGCTTTTATCGTAGGAGCAGTTGTAGGTTATATCTTTTATGGTGGTATTGGGAAGGATGAGTTTGGTAATTCAACTACAACAACCTACATACTGAATACAATATTTATGGTAATTACCGGGTTGATTGCAGGTAAACTATTTTTACCCATCCGAGTCGAACAATTAAGAGATAAGCGATTGAATACCCTTCGTTTACAGTTTCGAGAATTATTAGATTCCCTATGTTCCTCACTTGAAGGCGGGAAGAATATTGTAGATTCGTTTAAGATGGCTGAACACGATATGGAAACATTATATGGAACCGAATCCTTTATACAAAATGAAATCCGAGTTATTCTATCTGGCTTAGCGAATAATAATGCAATCGAGCAGATGCTCCTTGACTTTGGAAGTCGAAGTGGGATTGATGATATTGTCAATTTCGCCAATGTGTTTGATACTTGCTATCGAAGTGGCGGTAACATTCGAGACGTTATTCTAAATACAAAACAAATCATCAATGATAAGATGGAAGTCGAATTGGAGATTCAAACGGTAGTTGCTTCCAGTAAGATGGAACAAAATATTATGACGGTTATGCCAATTGGAATCATTGCTCTAATTAAGCTTTCTAACCCTGATCTTGCTAAAAATTATGGAACACCAGCTGGGATTATAGTAACAACTATTTCCATTGTAATCTTTGTAGTTTCTGCATTAGTTGCTAAAATTGTATTAAAAGTTAAGATATAAAAGGAAATAGTGTGATAATAAAATTAAATTTCATATGCAAGTTTGTACCTGCAGCCCTAAATTCGCAGGTTACGGAAAGGTATGGTTAGCAATATGTTTTTGTCACAGATGTCCATTGTAATTATGTGCATTGGAACCGTCTTGATTGTTCTATTTTTGATATTACTCCTAGTATCGGGCAGAAAATATCAAAATTTAATTGAACCTTTAGAGGAAAAGGAATTTCCATTGCACGAACTATATACATTCGGACTAATGATTGGAGATATTTTCAAACTAAACTTTAATTCAAAAAAGAATGTTACTAGAAAGAAAGAGTGTGAGTTATGGTATGGAAGACAGTATGCATTGTATTATTTGAAGATCTATCATGCTAAGAAGATTACATTTGCAGTGCTCGTATTTCTATTAAGTTTTCTCTTGTATGGTTTTACAAGAGAAAGTACCATTCTGCTTATGTTTATCATTATGTCAGTAGCATTATATATGTATTTCGGAGAAGAACTACACAACAAGATTAAAGTGCGTTCTCAGCAATTACTTCGAGAGTTTCCAGAAGCGGTATCTCAATTAGCATTGTTAGTGAATGCCGGGATGATCTTGCGAGAAGCATGGAGAAAAACCGCAGAAAGTGGAACAGGAGAATTACATAGACAGATGAGAAAAGCAATTAGCAATATGGATAATGGAATGTCTGAAATTGAGGCATATAGTGTATTCTCGCAAGATTGTGTAGTCCCTGAAATTAAGAAGTTTACTTCGGTTTTAATCCAGAATTTAACCAAAGG
This sequence comes from Clostridiales bacterium, assembly GCA_029098165.1. Classification (GTDB taxonomy): domain Bacteria; phylum Bacillota; class Clostridia; order Lachnospirales; family Lachnospiraceae; genus Lachnoclostridium. Next base: position 5,255 of record JAQXNU010000066.1, on the reverse strand, counting down.
AAATTCTGAGTTTTGCGAGATGTTAAAACAACAAAGTAATGAAATCTGGATGCAAAGGCAGGCTCTCATAAAACAGCAGGGAGAAAAGGCTGCTGCAAAATTGTTAATACCAAGTTCAATCATGTTTATTGGTATTCTCATTATGATTATTGTTCCTATTTTTTCTAATATGTAGAAAAATGGAGATAGAAATTGATAAGGAGGAAGAAATTATGTATGAAAAACTATTAAAGCTACAAGTAAGTGCAAAAATCAAAAAAGATCAGTTCCTACATGAGGAACGAGGTGAGGTTAATATGATTGCTATTATCATGATCATAGCAGTAGTAATCGTATTAGCGGTGGTATTCAAGGATCAATTAAAAAAGTTAATTGAAGAATTGTTTGGAAAAATCCAAGGTAAAGCTGATAGTGCTATGTCTCAAATGGATCCAAGTAGTGTTACTCCAAAATAATTTTTGCAACTAGTATCCCCCATAAGTACCAGCATTCTGGTATTTATGGGGAAATAAATAATTAATAAGGGGGAGAATATGAAATCGCTTATCAATCGGTTAAAAGATGAGAAGGGATTTGCAATAGTCGAGGCAACCTTAATATTTCCTGTAGTATTCTTTGTCTTGTTCTTTATTATATTTATTGGAAATATTTATTTTTTAATGTCCCAGATTGATAGTATGGCGATCCGACATTGCATCAATGGAGCTGAATCCATTGCAGATCCCATGTATTACGATATGGCAAAAGAAGAAACCGATGTTACAAAATTAATTGATAAATCCATCTATCCGTACCGCTATCTCTTTGGGGAAATAGGAAATGGAAGCATTAATACTGCAGAAAAGAATATTAAAGAAGATATTAATAAAGAATTCAAAGATGGTTTGGTGATCCTATGGGATTATATGAAACCTATGATATCAAGTGATGATGATATTAAAGTAGAATGTGACAACTATTTTATATATTCAAAATTTACGGTGGATATTAGCTATAAAGTTCCATTTCCACTGAAATTATTTGACAATGAGCCAATAACTATGTTTCGGCGGACTGCTCACGCAGAAGTATCGGTAAATGATTCACCCGAATTCGTACGTAATGTAGATATGGTAGTTGATTTACTGGAAGACTCAAAATTTGGAGAAAAGATTAAAAGTTTATTCTCCAAGGTTTCCGAATTTCTTAATAAGGTAAAAGGGTCAGGTGAAAATAAAGAATGATGCAAAAATTTATACAACGTCAAAAAGGTGCCATCTCAATTTTTTTAACCCTAATATTATTACCAATGATGACCGTAGCTTCTATCTACATCGATGCCTCTCGTATTCGACTTGCGGACACCTTATTATCATCTGCAGGTGACTTAACATTAAATACTGCTTTATCCAATTATGATAATATCTTAAAAGATATGTATGGCTTATTTGCGGTCTCACAGTCGGAAACCGAGTTAATGACTAATCTTGAGAGTTATTATAAAAAGATGATTCAAAGTGCTGGGCTAAGTGAAGAGGATACCAATACTTATGTTGGGAAGATAATGAATCAACTCGGCATGGTAAGTGATGGAAAAAATGTGTCGGATTTGCTACGGATTGAATATGTCGAAAGTGAAAATGGTTTTTACGAGCTGGATAAATCCGTATCCCTGATCAATCCAGGAATCTTAAAAAAGCAAATTGTAGAATTTATGAAATATCGCTTTGCAATTGGATTTGGTATGAATTTTTTAGAGGCACTAAAATCATTTAAAGGGATAAAAAAACAAAAAACAATTACGGATAATAGCAATGAATACTATAAAAAACAAGAATCAACTGTAATAGAGATGGAAGATATCTGGAATCAGCTGGAGGCATACAATAAACTAAATGCTACAAACGAGCCATTCTATGAGAGTCTAAAGAAAGAGCTGACTACATTAGTAGAACGATACAAGCCAATTACAGCGAATGTGGTCCGAGACGTCTATAATTCTGATGAAGGTGATTTGTTTACTTGTCATATCTATGCGAAGACAGATGGGACTGATCCTGAGGATAACATACAACTATATGAAGATGGCGCCCTTGTCAATCCAACGACTACATATTCTGAAGGCGTGTTCGCATCGAAATCAGACCTGACAACAAAAGCAACCTCATTATATAATGCTGAAAGAAAATTTAAAAACGACAGAAAAACAGAAAATACTTTGCGAAATCAGTTATTCTCTAGTGGTGGATATCAAAACTATTATGACATCCAATCGGTAATTCAGTACAATATGGAATGTGATTCTAGTGTTGATTTCAATCAAGACATTAAAGATTATTATAAGAGTTATCATCAGTATAAAGATGCCGTAAATAGTGTCATTGATGCCAAAAAGTACTATGAATCAAAAAAAACATCCAAACAAGAGGAGATTGACGGATATCAGAGTTCGATAGACAGTAATAGTAATGCTATAACAAGTAATAATGCTTCAATATCTTCTTTACAGAGTAAAACACCAAAAGATGATGATGAAGCAAAATCAATTGCATCAGAGATAGCTGCATTAGAAAGTGAAAATGAAAGCTTAAGTTCCGATAACGAAGATTTAAACGATGCTATCGATGTTGCAAAAAAAGAGTTAGCTGAAATAAATAAAAACCTTGAAACAATCTCACAAATCCTGACTGCCTCCTTTGAATATCCCGATTCCCCGGGATCGACTGTTAAGTTTGAAATTTATTTAAGTAATAAGAAGACAGACTATAAGAAAGATTTTAATGAAATCAGCACGGTTACGCTAAAACTACTAAATATTGTTGATAAGACCGGCGTTGATAAGGGATTCAAAAAGAGTGAAAGTGCGAGTGAGCCTGTATTACAGAGTAATAAAGAATGGGTGCAAGGTACAATTTCCGATCAACGGATTAAAGAAATCTTCAATTACTTTGAAATAGCAATGTACAATTTAGAAGAAGCTAGTAATTCGTTAAGCAATATATCTTATAGTTTAAATGAACTCTTAGACATGGTTGATAGCTTAAATGCTACTCGTGATAAATGGCAACAATCTACACAAGATTCGGAAGTTTGTGATACTTCATTAGCAAAACAAAATGCAGAAGAAATTAAGATTAATAAAGAGTTTATCAAAAAAGAAGAGGTTGAGGTCTTAATTGCGCGTGTGGATCAAAGTAAAGCCGCCATTGACAACTTACGAACTCAGATATATGCATATACCTATTATGACAAACCAATCGTTACGATTGCAACATTAAATACATTTTCCAATCTGTTATATGATCAAGGAATCGAGGATTTAAACAAACCACCATTAGATACTACAGCGCTAGATAAATTCTATACCGAAACAATTTACTCCAATTGCAAAGAACCGGCAGGTGGTTTTGAAAGTGTATACCTCTGGGAAAACCATTCTTATACAGGTAAGCCATGGGAAGAAGATTGCCACCCAATCTTAGATAATGAAAACCGAAATGCCGTTAACCAAGTAGAGTGTAATTTTTACCAGTATTTAAAAGCAAACTTTAAATCAAAAGCTAGTGTTAGTGAAGCAAAGAAAAACACAGATGATATGACGGATAACGTTGAGTCAAACTTAACAAAAACAGGGGAAACGAATTATGATCAAGAGAAATCTGAGTCGGTTGGAGATGTTCCAATGCTATATAAGATGTCAGACCTTGTAGAGGATAGTGATTATCCATCGAAAGAATGGAAAGCAATAGAAAAGAACGATGATGATGATGTTCCTGCAGACTCGGATGGCTTCTTTGATGCCATGGAATCCTTATTTCAAAACATGGGAGACGCATTTGGAGGTCTACTTGAAACCTTCCGCGATAATATCTACATCTCCGATTATATTCTCAGTATGTTTACTTATAAAACATATGAGAAGGAATTATATTGGAATATAAAAGAGAAACAAGAAAAAAAGAACAATCCAGAGTACAAACCTCCGAATGTTTTTGATTCCTTTAGTGTACCGTCCCCATATACGTTAGATGATTCTGGGTATAGCTTAAATACAGGGTTTGAAATGAAAGATGAATATTTTCAAAAAGCAAAATCCTTAACGAAAGTACCTATGACCCCTGATTTTCATAAGGCTTATCTCAATGAAGCCGAATACATTATCTATGGGGACGATGGGAAAGGAGTAAATAATACAATCTTTGGAATTCGTTTGGCTTTTAATACCATCTATGCTTTTACGAGTTCTGAGATTCGAGATGGAGCTTATTCGATTGCGGTAACTGTATTCGGAACTCCACCATTAACGTTCTTAGTCCCAGTAGCAAAGATTGCAATTATCATAGCCGTCGCCATCGCAGAAAGTTGTCTGGATATGAAGATGCTAAATGAAGGCTTAGCGGTACCACTTTATAAATCCCAAGATACATGGATTCTAAGCTTTTCCAGTCTTTCGCAACAGATGATGAATGCTGCAGGAGAAGCAATTAAAGATGTAGCGAACACTGCAGTAGACACCGCAGCGAGTAAACTGGGGGATTTGATTAACGATGTTGATGGGAGATTGCAGGAGATTATTGATAAGGGAGAAGATGCTGCCGACTCATTAGTATTAGATGTCGAAACAGCGATTGATGAGGAAATCACTCGTTGTACCGATGCGGTTATGAATCAGGTGGTGGAACTATGTAATGATGCAGTGGTTAAGATTGATGATGTTTCCGGAAAAATCAATGATCTGGATCCGGCAGACTATGTTTTAGAACAGGTAAATGATTGGATTCAGAAAGAATCAACCATTGATGATGAAGTACAGCAGGCGGTATTTCAGTCGTTAAAAGAGAACACGAATATCATCAATACCGATGTTGTTAATAATGTTTTATCTCAGGTAAAAAGAGTCATAAATCAATCAGAAGAACGAACTGCAGAATATATTCAAACGATGAGTAAAAAGACACGAGACGCTATCAAAAAAATCAGAATAAGAGTATCTGATTATGTCAAAGCAAGTGCAGGCGCAATCACTGATTATAAGAATGCTGCAAAAAAGAAAATCAATGATGGGATAGCAAAAGGAAGTGATCAGTTAAAAAACAGTATTTCGGATGTAATTAATGGTCAGGTAACGAAGACAGTTCCAAAGGGAAAGTCTGTTACCACCTCGGGAAAGCAGTCCACCTCGCATGCATCATTTTTCTCGTTTCATTATAGTGATTATTTACGTCTCTTTTTACTTATTGGACTGACTTTGAATGAAGAAACGCTCTTATTACGTA
>JAQXNU010000065.1 GCA_029098165.1 Clostridiales bacterium | reverse complement strand
CGACCAGTACCTTTGTTTATCTTACTATTTACACGATTATTGATACGAGTGACTAGTTCATGTAATTCAGTATAAGATAGTAATCCATTATAAGCCCGAATTTCATCTAATATCTTCATTGGAGCTTCCACTTTTGCTTTGGTCTGTGGACGCCCTGCAATACATGGTTTCACTTTAAATCCATAATCATCTGCAAACTGTTGAAATCTAATGTTAACTTTTCCTGATTGATACTCTGTTCTAGGTTGATCCATAACTGTCTTCATGTTATCTGTTAATAGTTCTTTTGGGATACCTTGAAGAATCTCAAATGATTGATCTAACAGAGCAAACAAAACATCTTGTGTCTTAGATAATGAAAGGCGATAGACGCGATAACGAGAGTATGAAAGCAACAAAACAAGGACATTTATTTCTATAGTTTCACCTGTTTTTAAGGTAAATGGAATGGACTCTTTCCAATCGAGTTGTGCTTGCTTTGCAGGTGCAGTTTCATATCGGATATGAACTTGATTGGAAGTATGATGTTTCTTTCTTTGATTGAAGTATTGTTGGAATTCAGCATGTTTACTGATGTATCTTCGAAAGCTAGACTCAGCACAATCCAGGTCATGATTGTCAACGAGATACTGCCACAAAATGCTTTTATAATAAAAGATTTGTTGATTTGTTTCAGATAATAACTCTTGAATGATGTCATAATACTCATCTAAGTTGGATGAGCGCTTACGAGTCTTTGGCTTTTCATATCCATTGATATATTTATGAATAGTACGTCGATCTTTACCTAGTTCCCTAGCTAATTGACTTTTATTTATTTTCAAGGTTCCGTCCTCCAAAAAGGGTTTTAGTTTCACTAAATCTTGTAATGTCTGAATTTTTAAGTTTGTGTTTATATTTAAAGTGTAGATCATAATTACCTCCAAGGGTAATCATTATATCTCAAATGTGGTGATTTTTAAATGATCGAGTTTGTACATTCTTATTGTAGCATTTATATTTTCCTTTCAATTTGTATAAATCAACCTCATTCTGCTAAGCATTCATTCATATAGTCAGTAAATCAAATGACAAAGTATTTTCCATCCTAAAAAAGAGCATAAAAATAGCCACACCCATCTGATGTGACTAAATTTATTACTATATATCGTTCACAAAAGATTTGTTATGAATGTACCAAAACAAAACCCATATAACTGGATGGGCTTCCCGTTTCGTACTGACAATATGAATTTAGCTTTCAAGCACCTCGCTTAATTCAATTCTTTTCATAACAAATCCTCCTTTCTTCTTCAATATGTTATATATATTAAGACAGTTTAGGCAATATGTCAAATAAAAATTGTTACCTGTATCTTCTATTTTCTACTGAAAATGCATTGTCATCACAACAAATAGAAATATTTTAATCCATCTACAATACCATACTTCACTGACTAACACAATAATTGCATCGCTCCCGCTTATTCTCATCAAATCAGCAATTTACGTATCTTGGGAATATACATATTGTTAGGCTGTCTGTTCATTTTTCTTAGCATGATACGCTTCACGTCTCTTAGCCAAGGTTTTTTCATATCTCTCTTTTGCAATAGGATCTCCGTTTAATGCATCGTCACGCATTTTTCGGTAGCTCTTTACTGTGGCTCTAACCTGAAACTGTTTATGCTCTGCAAGCTGGCTCTGTGCTTCCTGATCTCCGGCTTCTGCCCTAGCCTTCAAAACTTCTAACTGCTCCTTTCTCCTTGCGGTATGACGTCTGTTGTATTCCGCATTTTTCTCTTCTAAATATTTCGCATATTCAGGATTAGTTTTGGCTCTCTGCTTACGCTTTTCTGCAGCTCTTCTTGAACGTTCCCTACCTATAGCCCTACGCTCTTCAAGCTCTCTGATTGCTTCCTGATTGCCTTTTTCTGCTTGCTCCTTTAATTCTGCCAAGGCAACCTTTTTCTTCCTTGTGGCACGCTCCTGACGCTTCTTTTCCCTTTCCAAAGCTAAGCGCTCTTTCTCTTCCATCTTCGCCCGATATTCAGGGTCAGCCATTCTCAATTTACGTGTTTTCTCTGCTTGCTTACGATTGTTCTGCCTACCCTTTTCAAGAATTACTTCATATTCTGCCATAGCTTCAGGATCTCCGGCTTCTGCTTTTGCCTTGATTTCTGCACGCTTCTGATTTCTTTTCTGCGTAGATTTCTTAGAAGAATTTCTCTTTCTTTCTGCAATCTCTTCCTCTCTGCGTGCTTCCTCTAACTGCAAGGCTTCCACTTCGTCCTCACTGAG
>JAQXNU010000064.1 GCA_029098165.1 Clostridiales bacterium | reverse complement strand
AGAGAGCAGAAGAGATTCTGAATTTAGGTGGTACCACGGATATATTACGTTCGCCCTAAGCTAATGTTAGCTTAGCGCGAGCGTTTTTTTATACGATTGTATCGTTGTATCACGAAGTTATTTCATAAGTTACATAATAATGAGTAGTAATAAATAAAATTTGATAAATGGAAAGGTGTGTATGATTATGAAGAGTGATGCAGTAACCAAAGGAAAGCAACAGGCACCTCACAGATCCTTATTTAATGCGTTAGGATTGACAGCAGAAGAGATGCAGAAACCACTTGTAGGTATTGTTAGTTCATACAATGAAATCGTACCTGGACACATGAACCTTGATAAAATCGTAGAGGCAGTTAAGATGGGCGTTGCCATGGCAGGTGGTACCCCAATCGTATTCCCTGCAATCGCAGTATGTGATGGTATCGCAATGGGACATACAGGAATGAAATACTCACTAGTAACAAGAGATCTGATCGCAGATTCAACCGAGGCGATGGCATTAGCACATCAGTTTGACGCCTTGGTTATGGTTCCAAACTGTGATAAGAACGTTCCTGGATTGTTAATGGCAGCAGCAAGAGTCAATGTGCCAACTGTATTTGTAAGTGGTGGCCCAATGCTTGCTGGTCATGTACATGGTCAGAAGAGAAGTTTATCCAGTATGTTTGAGGCAGTTGGTGCGAATGCAGCTGGTAAGATGAGTGATGAAGAGCTACTTGAATTTGAAAATAAGGTATGTCCAACTTGTGGTTCCTGTTCAGGTATGTATACAGCCAACTCTATGAACTGCTTAACCGAAGCAATCGGTATGGGCTTACAGGGAAATGGTACGATTCCAGCTGTATATTCTGAGCGAATTCGTCTTGCAAAACATGCAGGTATGAAAGTTATGGAATTATTAGAGAAAAATATTCGCCCAAGAGATATTCTGACAGAAAAAGCATTTATAAATGCATTAACGATCGATATGGCACTAGGATGCTCTACGAACACAATGCTTCATTTACCAGCAATTGCGCATGAAGCAGGTGTTGAGATCAATATGGAAATTGCAAATGAAATCAGTGATCGTACTCCAAATCTTTGTCATCTAGCTCCAGCAGGACCTACTTATATGGAAGATTTAAATGAAGCTGGTGGTATTTATGCAGTTATGGCTGAGTTAAACAAGAAAGGCTTATTACATACAGATTTGATTACTGCAACTGGTAAAACCGTTGGAGAGAATATTAAAGGTGCTGTTAACAAGAATCCAGAAGTGATCCGTCCAATTGATAATCCATACAGCACAACTGGTGGTATCGCCGTATTAAAGGGTAACTTAGCACCTGATACCAGTGTTGTAAAACGTTCTGCAGTAGTACCAGAGATGATGGTACATGAAGGACCAGCCAGAGTATTCGATTGTGAAGAAGATGCAATCGCAGCAATCAAAGGTGGAAAAATTGTTGCTGGAGATGTTGTTGTCATTCGTTATGAAGGACCTAAGGGTGGCCCTGGTATGAGAGAAATGTTAAATCCTACATCTGCGATTGCAGGTATGGGACTTGGTTCTACCGTAGCTTTAATTACGGATGGGCGTTTCTCAGGAGCAAGCCGTGGAGCTTCCATTGGTCATGTTTGTCCGGAAGCTGCAGTTGGTGGTAACATTGCATTAGTTGAGGAAGGCGATATCATTAAGATCAACATTCCAGAGAATACCCTTGACTTTGTTATCTCAGAGGAAGAATTAGCAAAGAGAAGAGCAGCTTGGAAACCAAGAGCACCTAAGGTTACAACTGGCTATCTTGCACGTTATGCATCCATGGTAACTTCAGCAAACAGAGGAGCAATCTTAGAGATAAAGTAAAGGAAGTGTGTAAATGTTATTAACCGGTTCACAGATTTTAGTAGAATGTTTAAAAGAGCAAGGCGTTGATACCATTTTTGGATATCCTGGTGGCGGCGTACTTAATATATATGACGAATTGTATCGTCATCAAGATGAAATCAAACACATTTTAACCTCTCATGAGCAGGGAGCTTCTCATGCAGCAGATGGTTATGCAAGAGCAACAGGAAAGGTCGGAGTCTGCATCGCAACCTCCGGCCCTGGAGCAACGAATCTTGTCACTGGTATTGCAACAGCTATGATGGATTCCGTTCCAATGGTTGCAATTACAGGCAATGTTACGAATGCTCTGCTTGGAAAAGACAGTTTTCAGGAAGTTGATATCGCTGGCATCACAATGCCAATTACGAAACACAACTTCATCGTTAAAGATATTAATAAATTAGCAGATACAATCCGACGTGCATTTCAGATTGCACAGAGTGGTCGTCCAGGACCTGTGCTTGTTGATATCACCAAAGATGTCACAGCAGCAAAAGGAGAATATACCAAGGTTGAGATAGAAAAACCTGTTATCGATGATTCAACATTTAGCAAGAACGATATCGCAGAAGCCATCGACATGATTGAGCAGGCAAAGAAACCAATGATCTTTGTAGGTGGTGGTGCTGTAATCTCAGGAGCTTCTGACGAATTAAATAGATTCGCTGATTTAGTAGATTCTCCTGTAACTGACAGTTTAATGGGAAAAGGCGCATATAGTGGTTTGAATTCGAGGTATACTGGTATGCTTGGTATGCATGGAACCAAAACTTCGAATATGGCAGTTACCGCTTGTGATTTATTGATTGCGATTGGTACACGTTTTAGTGATCGTGTAACAGGAAATACAAGAACATATGCCAAGAATGCGAAGATTCTACATATTGATATTGATCCCGCTGAGATTAATAAGAACATCATGGTTGATAAGAAAATCATTGGTGATGTGAAGTCTGTTCTCACTGCTTTAAACAATCAGTTAGAACAGCAATCCCATCCAGAATGGATGAAAAAGGTGATGGATCATAAACAGGAGAATCCATTGACTTATCCCAAGGATCGTCTTACAGGTCCATATATTCTCGAAAAAATTAATGAGTTGTATGGAGATAATTCAATCATAGCAACGGAAGTTGGTCAGCATCAGATGTGGGCTAGCCAGTTCATCAAGTATCGTACACCAAGAACAATCATCACATCAGGTGGTCTTGGAACGATGGGTTATGGTCTGGGAGCTGCCATTGGAGCTAAGATTGCTTGCCCAGAGAAAAACGTATTCAATATCGCAGGCGATGGATGTTTTCGAATGAACATGAACGAGATCGCTACGGCTACTCGTTACAACATCCCAGTCATTGAAGTCATTTTTAACAACCATGTACTCGGTATGGTACGTCAATGGCAGACATTGTTCTACGGAAAGCGCTACTCACAAACTGTCTTAAATGATAAAGTAGACTTCGTCAAATTAGCCGAAGCTATGGGCGCTAAGGCATATCGCCTTACGAAAATAGAAGACGTAGAACCAGTTCTAAAAGAAGCAGTAGCCTGTGGTCAGCCAGTCGTTATCGACTGCATTATCGATCAAGACGACAAAGTATGGCCAATGGTACCCCCAGGCGCCTCCATCGAAGACTGCTTTGTAGGCGAAGAATAAAAGGTGTTTTTTGACGGACAAACTTATTACCATATATTTCACTCAGTGAACTAATTCAGATTTATTGCAATTCAGAAAAGCTTCTGATATAATGCTCGGAGTGAGTCAGACCAAGAGGGTTTGGCTTTTTCTGCAAAAGAATATAATACATAAAATTACATATTCTTTTGGTACAATAGTAAAGAGGAGGCCATTTCATGAAGGGCAATGTAATTGTTGGACAATCTGGCGGACCAACAGCTGTAATTAATTCGAGTTTAGCAGGTGTTTTTAAAACAGCTAAGGAACGTGGTGCAAATATGATTTATGGTATGCAACACGGAATTCAGGGATTTTTAAATGGCCAGATCGTAAATTTGGCGGATCACATCAAGAATAATTTGGACATTGAGTTATTGAAACGTACACCATCATCATTTCTTGGTTCATGTCGTTATAAACTTCCAGATGTGTCTGAAAATAAACAGGTATATGAAGATATCTTTGCAAAATTAAATGAACTTGAAATTGCTTACTTCTTCTATATCGGTGGAAATGATTCCATGGATACCATTCATAAGTTATCTGATTATGGAAAATCAATTAATAGCCCAATTCGCTTTATGGGTGTGCCAAAAACAATAGATAATGATTTGGCTGCAACCGATCATACTCCTGGTTTTGGTAGTGCGGCAAAGTATATTGCCTCTATCACAAAAGAAGTAATTCGTGATGGTCTTGTATATGATGTTAATAGTGTAACAGTACTTGAAATTATGGGTCGTAATGCAGGATGGTTAACTGGTGCGGCAGCACTTGCACGTGGAGAAGATTGTGAAGGACCGGATATGATTCTTCTTCCAGAAATCCCATTTGATCCAAAAGCATTTATTGAACGTGTAAAAGAACTTCAAAAAACAAAGAGATCAGTAATCATTGCAGTATCTGAGGGAATTCGTCTCGCTAATGGTAAATACGCGTGTGAAATGGAATCGGTTGCTGGGCATGTAGATGCATTTGGACATAGAAGTTTATCTGGTACTGGTCGTATTCTTGCCGATCTTGTTAGTAGTGAAGTCGGCTGTAAAGCACGTGCGATTGAATTCTCAACTTTACAGCGTTGTGCATCTCATATCGTATCCCGTGTTGATGTTACAGAAGCTTTTCAGGTTGGTACAGCAGCAGTAGCAGCCGCAATGGCTGGTGAGACAGGAAAGATGATCACATTAGATCGTGTTTCTGAATCTCCATATCACTGTAACACTGGTATTTTTGATATTGCTGAAATCGCAAATGTAGAAAAGAAAGTTCCTATGGAATGGATTGATGCTGAGAATTACTATGTAACACAGGAATTTGTTAATTATTGTCGTCCATTAATTCAGGCGGAACTTACACCAGTTATGGTAGAAGGTCTTCCAAGACATCTTACGTTAGAGACAGACTAAAGCTCTATAGAAGAAAAAAAGAATAAAAAAATATTTTTTGAGGATGCTACTCTTTGAGGGCATCCTTTTTTTATTGTAAGAATTCCTTGTGAGAATGTGTAGGATACGCTTTTCATTCAACCTAATATATAGTTTCCAATGTTTTAATACTTTTTTTACTTTTCAAATAGTGCATGTTGTGATATTATATATATGGTATTAAAAACTACATAATGTAAAACATTAATACTATGTGATGAGGATATCATCACAATATATATTTAGGAGGACTTTTTTATGTCTTACAGAATTATTGGTGATAGCTGTACTGACTTGCCTATGGAATTAAAACATGATGAAAATATTCGTTTAGTACCGCTATTAATTCAAATAGATGACGAAATTATCGTTGATGATGACAGTTTTGATCAAATCGATTTCTTAAGAAAGATGGCTGAGAGCAAACAGTGTCCAAAATCCTCCTGTCCTTCTCCAGATAGTTTTATGCAGCATTTTGATGGAGTTGATGATGTTTATGTCATTACCTTATCTTCTAAACTTAGTGGTTCCTACAATAGTGCTGAATTGGCAAAGAAGATGTACTTAGAAGACCATCCAAATAAAAACATAGAAGTTATCGATTCTAGATCCGCATCCATTGGACAGACAATTCTTGTAATGAAAATCCAGGAATTAATCGCACAAGGGAAATCATTTAAGGAGATCGTTCCTATCATAAATGATTACCGTGATCATATGAATACCATGTTTGTACTTGAGACTTTAGATACACTTCGTAAGAATGGTCGTTTGACAAACCTTAAAGCAGTTATCTGTAGTGCCTTAAACATAAAACCAGTCATGGGTTCTTCGGAAGGTGAAATCATCAAGCTCGATCAGGCAAGAGGAGTTGAACGAGCCTTACAAAAACTTGTTAAGTTCGTGGAAGATGATGTAAAGGGAGCAAAAGATCGTATTCTTGGTATTGCACATTGCAATAACTTTGAACGTGCACTTTATGTAAAAGAAGAAATTTTAAAGAAAATACCGTTTGCGAAGTGTTTCATTTCCAATACAGCAGGTATTTCAAGTTTATATGCTAATGAAGGCGGAGTTATTATTAGCTATTAAATATGTTTTTCACTTAAGCTGAGGGGTGTATTAACATAGGATTTATTTCGCATGTACCACAACGGAGGCGTTTATTACAGTTGACATAATAATTTAGTCGATGGTAATAAACGTTTTGTTGTTTTTGATGTAGTGGATTTATTTATTGTGTTGCATCTCTTGTAACATAGAATTTACTATGCAGAAAATAGCGAATATGGTATACTATGGATAGTAGGTTTTTAAGATTTGAAAAGGGAAAGGAAGAGAAAAGATGAGTGCATTTGTTATAACCACAGACTCCAATTCTGATTTACCACTCTCCTATATTCAAGAAAAACAGATCGGGATCATATCTCATTATTATGATCTTGAAGGTGTTACTTATGGAGAAGATAATTTGTTACCTGCAAAGGTATTTTATGATAAAATGCGTGAAGGGGTTATGCCTACTACGATGGCTAGTAATCCTCATGTAATCCGCGAAACATTTCAGAAATACATAGATGAAGGAAAGGATGTACTTCATGTTAGTTTTTCTTCAGCATTAAGTGGCGGATGTAATAATGTTATGGTTGGTGCAGCTGAAATCTGTGATGATAATCCGGGATCAAAGATTATCGTTGTTGATTCCTTAAATGTTTCACTTGGACAAGGTATGCTGATTATGAAAGCCGTTGAGTTACGTGAGCAGGGAAAAAATATTGATGAAGTTGCTGAATGGCTAGAAGAGCATAAGTTAGAGTACGGCTGTCAGTTTACGGTTGATGACCTATATCATCTTCATCGTGGCGGTCGTGTATCAAAAACAACTGCAGTGATCGGTTCTATGATTAATATTAAACCAATCTTAACCGTAAATGATGCAGGTGAATTAGTTTCTAATGGTACGTCTCGTGGACGTAAGAAATCCTTAAGTACGATCGTCGATAATATGATCGCAAGTATGGGAAAATATAAAGATGAGGATGAAGTAATTTGTGTGGTTCATGGTGATGCAGAAGAAGATGCGAACTTTGTGGTAAACTTAATCAAAGAAAAACTTCACAGAGACAATATCATCGTCAATACAGTAAGTCCAAGTATAGGAGCACATTCAGGTCCAGGAGCAATCGGCGTTCTGTTCCATGGAGAGCATAGATAAAAAGAAATTCTTTGGATAGAAAAGTTAGCAAAGAGAAAACACAGTAAGCTAGCTTATCCCAGAAGATCATACGAAATTGACAGAAGAAGCATGGTACTCGATCAAGTGGTATCATGCTTCTTGTTGGTAAGAGAAAGATTTGAAAGAATATGCATTACCTCTTGTTATCGTGGCAAGAATCGATATAATAGAAATAGTTTAGTAATAGGTGAGACAAGGAGTATATATGGCAAAGAAATATTATGCAGTGAAAAAAGGAGTAACCCCTGGAATCTATACAACATGGGCAGACTGCCAAAAGAACATCAATGGATTTTCAGGTGCAATCTATAAAAGTTTTTTAACAGTGGAAGAGGCAGATGCGTTTCTATCTGGGTTACAGGAGGTATCGGATTCCTCCAATTCTGCGCAGACAGGAAAGTCAACATCAGATGCGGTGGCATATGTCGATGGAAGTTATAATATCGTTACGAAGGAATACTCCTACGGTGCAGTAATCTTTTATGATGGAAAAGAAGAACATTTTTCAAAGAAATTTTCAAATCCGGAAATGGCTGCGATGAGAAATGTAGCAGGCGAGATTGAAGGTTCCATGTGCGCGATGCAGTACTGCGTGGATCATAATATTAAAAGCATTGATATTTATTATGATTATGAAGGAATTGCAAACTGGTGCATCGGTGCATGGAAAGCAAATAAAGAGGGCACTCAGAACTATAAGAAGTTTTATGATGGAATCAAAGATAAAGTTAAGGTCAACTTTGTGAAGGTAAAAGGTCATTCTGGTGATAAATATAATGATTTAGCGGATGCGCTAGCAAAAGCAGCGGTAGGTATTGAGTAAAAATAGCAAAGTTTATGATGGTACATAAGGGCTTAAAATACAGTCCTTATGTACCGACGACTTCACAACAGTATGTTTCTGAAATATCATATCAAATAGTCTATTATTCGACAGTAAGATGCGTATTTTTGCTGATAAAAATGGCATATTTTACTTGACAATTTTCAATTCTGGGTGCATAATATCTTAGCAACGTTGTTTTACGTACATAGATCGAGGCGTGGCTCAGTTTGGTAGAGCGCTACGTTCGGGACGTAGAGGTCGCAAGTTCGAATCTTGTCACTCCGATTTGAAGTTGTCACATGATACATGTGGCAACTTTTTTTGTATCAGCGACGAGCCAAAGTCCAAGCTTGCTTGAGACCTTGGCGACCGCTTACAATCTCAGAACGTGCCCTTGGGCACTTCTGATGATTAGATGAAGTGTTCCGTCATCTTGTCATATCGCTCCAGGACTTGTTCGGCATTTTCTATCGCACCGGTTGCCCGTACCTGTTCAATGCAGATAGAAGCTCCGGCATTGGCGAATCTGCCGCATTCCGGAAGGGACATTCCCTGATT
>JAQXNU010000063.1 GCA_029098165.1 Clostridiales bacterium | reverse complement strand
GATGAAGTCCACGGGCGTTTATGAGTTAAGAGACCGCCGAGTGGAAAATTTATCTGGCGGTCAGCGTCAGCGTGTATGGATTGCGATGGCGTTAGCTCAGGAAACGGAAATCTTAGTGTTAGATGAGCCAACCACTTATCTAGATATGGCACATCAGTTAGAAATCTTGCAGTTATTAAAGAAATTAAACCGTGACAATCAAACAACGATCGTTATGGTATTGCATGAATTAAACAATGCATGTAAATTCGCGGATCATATCATTGGTTTAAAGAAAGGCAGCTTAGTATTCGAAGGCACTCCGAAAGATGTGATTACAAAAGAGAATTTAAGGAAGTTATACCAGATTGAAGCAACCTTAAAAATGAGTGAAGATAATAGTTATCCTATCTGCATGGATTTTGAGTTAGTGCAGGGGAATGAATCATGTTAAGAAATCGTAATTTTATTATCCTAATCATTGGACAGATTATTTCTTTGTTTGGAAGTGCCATTCAAAGATTTAGCATGTCCTTGTATTTGTTAGAGTTTACTGGCTCTGCGGCTGCATTCTCAAGAATTCTAGCAATCTCTACGATCCCATATGTCATCTGTGCTCCGATTGCGGGGAGTATGGCAGATAAGTTAGATCGTAAAAAGGTAATGGTATGGCTGGACTTTATCAGCAGTGCGATTATCGGACTTTATTCCATTGTATTATTTACCGGTAAAGATTCTCAGTGGTTCGTTGGGATTACGATGTTTTTATTATCCGTAACCTATACGTTATATACACCAACGGTGTCAGCAACGTTACCGGAGATCGTTAGTGAGAGTGAATTAACTTCTGCCAACGGAATCGTTTCTCAGGTTGGATCAATCGCTAACTTTTTAGGTCCTGTCTTAGCAGGTATCTTATATAGTGTCGTAGGCATTAAGGCAATCGTAGTCTTTAATGGAATCAGTTTCTTCCTGTCTGCGGTAATGGAATTGTTCTTAAGATTACCATTTCATAAGAAAGAAAAATTCCGTTTTTCGTTCCGCCAGTCCGTTGCCGAAATGGTGGAAACTTATCATTATGTAAAGACATCCAAACCAATGGTTTATGCTACGATTGCCTCTTTTGGTATGTCCAACCTAAGTTTTTCCCCAGCCTTTACGATTGTAACGCCGTTTGTCATCAATCTGTGGCTCGGCCTTCCATCTTACGTATACGGTGGAATTGAGGCAGTCGTCGTGTTAGGAATGATTCTTGGAGGTTTTATCATCACAGTATGCCCAAAATGGTTTACGATGAAACGTTTGCCTCATGTGCTCTTTCCAATGTTTCCAAGTTTCTTTGCAATGGCAATGGTTATCCTCCTCGGCAAATCTGCAAAGTTTCCAATCATCCTAGTTTTTGCACTTGCAGGATTTGTAGTATTCCTATCGTTAGGAATCTCCAATGTCATCTCCTTTGCCTACATTCAGAGTACCATTCCAAGAGAACGCCTAGGAAAAGTCAGCGCTTTCTCAACCGCCATTGCAACCATCTCCGTCGCACCCGGTCAAATGCTTTATGGTCAAATGATTGAGTGGAATGTTCCACTCACCGTGATATTATTAATCACCGCCAGCTGCAACTTACTCGTCACAGCATTCTTATATCGAAGAATTAAGAAATTGTTATAGGAGGAAAGTAAAAAAACTATTGCCCAGTGGCACATGCGTACTATTGTTTTAGATATACGAATAATAATACAACTTTGATGACCTATGCCTATTCAACAACAAAATACCAGAATGCTGACATCATAATTATTCAGAATGACAGAGAATGGTTTTTCATCAAGAACTCTCATGCAAAATCACGTGCTATCTCCCTGAAAGGACTTTTGACACCTCACAAATTAGTGAAAAAAATAAATGGAATATTGATAATTATAATGCGGAATGATATACTAAACGAGGTCGTATATGGAATGATATGCGAACATAGGAAGAGAAGGAGAGTACAAAATATGTCAATACGTATCGGTATTTATGGTTATGGTAATTTAGGTAGAGGCGTAGAATGCGCGATAAGACAAAATGAAGACTGTGAATTAGTAGCAGTATTTACAAGAAGAGCTCCTGAAACAGTGAAGATTTTATCCAATAATGTAACGGTTGCTCATGTTAATGATGTTTTAGATTATAAAGATAAGATCGATGTTATGATTCTTTGTGGTGGTAGTGCAACAGATCTTCCAGAACAGACAAAGAAGTTAGCAAAAGATTTTAATGTTATCGATAGTTTTGATACACATGCAAATATTCCTACTCATTTTGATGAAGTAGATGAAGCTTGTAAAGCTGGAAATAAAGTTGGTATTATCTCAGTTGGCTGGGATCCAGGTATGTTCTCCTTAAATCGTTTATATGCAAATGCAATCTTACCAAACGGTAGTGATTATACATTCTGGGGTAAAGGTGTAAGTCAGGGTCACTCTGACGCGATTCGTCGTATCGAAGGCGTACAAGATGCAAAGCAGTATACAATCCCTGTAGAAGATGCATTACAACAAGTTAGAGAAGGCAAGAATCCAGAATTAACAACAAGACAGAAACATACACGTGAATGTTTCGTTGTAGCAAAAGAAGGCGCTGATCAAGCTAAGATTGAACAAGAAATCAAAACAATGCCAAACTACTTTGCTGATTATGACACAACCGTTCATTTCATCAGTCAAGAAGAATTAACGAAGAATCATAGTGGAATTCCTCATGGTGGATTCGTTATCCGTAGTGGAAAAACTGGAGCTGACTTAGAAAATACACATATCATTGAGTATAGCTTAAAGTTAGATTCCAACCCAGAGTTCACAGCTAGCGTACTGGTTGCTTATGCAAGAGCTGCAGCTCGTTTAGCAAAAGAAGGCGCTTGTGGATGTAAAACTGTATTTGATATTGCACCAGCTTATCTTTCACCAAAGTCTGGAGCAGAGCTAAGAGCTAAGATGCTATAATATTTTTTAGGAATCAATGCCCCTAGAGTCAATGTCATAGATAAAGATCTGTGATATTGATTTCTAGGGCTTTTTTCATATGGTGCGAACGATTCAAAGGAGAGTTAATTATTGGTACAAATGGATATTACGACACATATCTACCAAAATCGACAAAAAATGATTGATTTTACCAAGCGGCTTAAATATAATAAAAGAGCAATATTATAATGAAAGGGAAGGAATATGAAACAAATTATGGACAAAAAAAGCAAATTATTTTCACTTGTGTTAATCCTGTCATTAATCGCAGGCATTTTTTCTATGCCAACGAACAGTTACAGTGCAGCAACACAAAAAGCAACACTTAGCACTTCAGAATACTATATGGGCGCTGGATCACTATCCCGTGAAGGAAACTTCTATGCACCAAGTATGAAACATACCATTTATGTCGAAAATCCTGTTAAAAAAGCAACTTATACATTCACATCTAGTGACACAAAAGTAGTAACCGTAAAAACAAGCGGAACAAAGGCTTATCTTACAGGTCATAAAGCAGGAAAAGCAACGATTACATGCAATCAGAAGTTGAATGGTAAGACAACAAAGGTTGGAACAACAAAAGTTGTTGTTAGCGCTCCTAAAGTAGTTCGTATTGAGAATGAATTATGTATCGGAACGAAAGTCTTAATGAATAGCTATGACTCTGTATGCCAGATCAATAATCGTAATACCTCTGCTAAGTATACATATAAATCCAATAGCAAAGATTTTACGATGTGGGAAGTGAAAGAACCAGCTCCAGCTTACAGTAAAGATGCTTATCTTTATCTACAAAAGTACACAGCTAAGAAAGCTGGTGTTTATACCATTACTGTAAATGAAACGGTTGGAAAGACAACAAAAAAAGTGGGATCCTTTAAGATTCGTGTCGTAGCTCCATCCTTCGAGAAAGATTTGGACATGTATGTAGGAGACGAATTTTATGTTTCTAGATTAGTCAATAATCCAAAGAATAACGACTATAGTTCCTATTCGATAGATGCTGTTGATTTTGATCCAGAAGATAATAACTCTGTGGTTAAATTTGCAACAGACGAAGATGGCTATACTTATCTTGTAGCTAATAAAGAGGGTACTGCTAAGATCGAGATCATCGAAACTGCAGCAAAGAAAAAAGTAGCAACTGTTACTTTAAAAGTAACGATTGCACATGCGGAAGAAATTGAGTATGATCTTGACGAGGAATTCGATCTTGACGATGGAGAAGCCTATTTCTATGCTTTAAAGAGCCCATACAATGCAATCGAAGAACTTAAGGTTACAAGTTCTGACCCTAATATTGCTGAGGTCACCTCTCTTGATTATGGTGATTATAAGTTAACCCTTAAATCAGCAGGCAAAGTAACAATCACATTTTCTTGTGGTTCAATTGAATACCAAAAAACTGTAACCATCGTAAATGATAGTGATGACGATTATGATTACGATGATGATTCTTGGGATGATGAGGATGATTTCTAGAGGCTCATCCATAAATTGGATAGAATAATAAAAGAAAGTGGGAGTGTCGATTTGGCGATATGAAAATCGCTAAGGAGGCACTCCTTTTTGATTATGGACTTAAGCCCGTTGAGTTCCTTTCCATTTCTCCAAAGAGAGAAGTGGACCGAGGGGCGAAAAGATTGTGCCATAGGTCCAAGAAAATGGCGGAAAAGTTCCAAAACAAGCTCCATCGTAAGAAATAAACTCGAATGGTAGGGGGGATGCTTTATCAATTACGCGAACTAAACCAAGAGACAAATAATCATATCGGGATTGGAGATACTACAATTACTGCGATAGCATTTAGAATACAGTGATAGACTTTAGAATATAACGATAGAATGGAAGGTGAGTCAATCCTTGCAGCTCTTGATTTTATTCATCTTATGTTTTTTTCTCGTCCTATATATTTTAATAAAGTTAAGGCAAAACCGTTTGCTACGGAAAATGCTAGACAATCGAGGAATCTTATTGTCTCTGACGATTCTTATCTCTTGTCTAGTTGCGTTATGCCGAAATTATCTGTTCGGCTATGTCGTCTATGCTACGATGTTTTATCTTGCATTTGATGTGCTCTGTTTCTTGTTAAAGCATATCAACCGCAAGGTGTATCATGCATTTCGTAATTTCACAGGAGACGGAATCGTAATCTTTGCTTTTGCGTTGTTAGTAACGGCAGCAAGTAGTTTTCATATCCACCATATTGTAACCAAAGAGTATGACGTTCGATTACAAAAAAAATGTCAGAGGAAAAATCTTTGATGAGAGTACGAGTGAGGACAGTCATAGTGTTAGATCATCAACCAATAGAATTAAAACAGGCCAAAGAGATCGGAGTGGATCTTGTATTATCGGGACATACTCATGCAGGCCAGTTCTTTCCGTTATCCTTTTTTGCTTACTTTGTAAATGAAAGGCTATATGGGTTAAAAACAGAAAATACGGAGTCCCCATTCTATACGATCGTTAGTTCTGGCATCGGTGTCTGGGGAATGGCAATGCGGAATGCCAGTGATTCTGAAATCGTAATTATACATTTATCTGGAGCACGGCCCTAGGAAATAACATGGCAATAGGCATATTCTAATGATTTCTAAATAAAATAAAGTAAGGATCATCGAAAGGATATGCTATGAATTTACCGAATGATGCGAAAGTTCAGGCAGAGAGTATTGAGAAGCGAATGAAACGAATAAAAAATGAACGATTTCAGATGGTTGGCATTGCAATCGTATTGATCTGTATGTGCATCGGAAGCATTCAAGGAAAGAAGAAAACAGTAGTCTTGCTTAATTTATGTCCTCCTGAAGTATCACAAGGAGAATTGCCGGATATGGATAAAAACAAACTACCATTGGATGAAAATCAACCGGAAGTAACTATAACACCTGGTGATCAACAGATACCAGATAGTAAGAAACTTCCAAAGGACACTCAGGAGAAACCGCTTCTTACGCTGAACGCCCTTTCCGCATGCCTAATGGATGCTTCGAATGGGCGTGTTTTATATGGAAAA
>JAQXNU010000062.1 GCA_029098165.1 Clostridiales bacterium | reverse complement strand
GAGATGATACAGGATGTAATTAATGCAGGATTTAACGTGATACGAATCCCCGTGACCTGGGATCAACATATTATAAAAGAGGAGAACTATCGTATTGATTCCGAATGGATGGCTCGCGTTAAGGAAGTTGTGGATTATGCTTATGGACAAGGGGTGTATGTTATCCTTAACACCCATCATGAGGATCGATGGCTTTATCCAAGTAAGGAGCGAGAAGAAGAATCCATTCGAGAATTAGTCGCAGTATGGGAACAGATTGCCAAGACTTTTAAGGAGTATGATGAGCGCTTGCTATTTGAGGGAGTCAATGAACCAAGATTGGTAGGAACTGAAGATGAGTGGAATGGTGGAAACCAGGAAGCGTGGGATATAGTAAATCATATGAATCAGGCATTTATTGATACCGTACGAGCAAGTGGGGGGAACAATAAGTATCGTCATTTATTGATTACTGATTATGCGGATTCGACCAATATAAATGCTCTGAAAGCCTTAGTCATTCCAAGTGATTCTAGGGTTATTGTTACGGTTCATTCCTACTTGCCATACAACTTGGCGTTGGAAAATTCAGAAGTATCCACTTTTGATCCCGCAAATCCAAATGATACAACGGAGATTGACAACCTGATGAAAGATCTAAAGGAGTTATTTATTGATCAAGGAGTTCCTGTAATCATAGGTGAATATGGGGTACGTGATAAAGATAATCTAGAGGATCGAGTGGCTGCAACCGAATACTTTGTTAGTGCTGCTAATAAGCTAGGAATTCCATGTGTATGGTGGGATAATGGTGCATTTGATGGGACAAATGAGAACTTTGGACTTTATGATCGGAAACATAGAACCTGGCCATATCCAGAAATATTAAATACAATCATGGAGAGTACAAAATAAAGGATTCTAGATTGGTATAAGTTAAGCCCGAATGGAAACATTAATAGTAAATTTATATTTACTATGGAGGTCGATATGAAAGACTTAATTACCGTATTCTTTGCATCCATTAGTTCCTTAGTGGCATTGTTCTTTCTGACGAAACTGATTGGTGCACGTCAAATGTCGCAAATGAGTATGTTTGATTATATTAATGGTATCACCATAGGATCGATTGCAGCGGAGATGGCCACTTCGCTTGAATCTGATTTTATGAAACCGTTGCTTGCTATGATCATCTATGCGTTAATGGTAACCCTCGTATCAATTCTATCCGACAAATCGGTACGAGCACGACGTTTTATTGATGGAAAAGCGAAGATACTATATGACAATGGGGAACTATATTATAAAAATCTGAAGAAAGCTAGATTTAATCTAGGAGAATTTCTGATGCAATGTAGAGTAAAGGGGTATTTTGATCTATCAAATGTACAGACAATCATCCTGGAAGCAAACGGAAATATTAGTATTTTACCAATATCAGAGCAGAGGCCAGTGACACCTAATGACCTTGATCTTAAGCCGACGACGGAACGTTTGGTTGCTAATGTGATTATTGATGGAAATATCATGGAACATAATCTGAAGCACATGGGGAAAGATGTAAAATGGCTGTCAAAACAGTTACAGGTTCATGGAATTACCGATGTTAAGGATGTTTTTTTAGCAACTTGCGATTGTAACAATCAGCTCTGTGTCTATCGAAAGATTGAAGAAGAAATGAAACGGGATATATTAGAATAATAGGAGAGTCTCATAAGTAATTCATATGAGACTCCCCTTCTTTTTTCTTGTGGTATCATCCATTATTTGCTATAATGTTTTAGAAAAAAGAGTAGATTCAAAGTTATGTTATATAATATTAATGGTATGATGGAGGACATGATGGGAAAGAGAACAGACATTCATAAAGTACTGATCATCGGTTCAGGACCGATTATCATTGGGCAAGCGTGCGAATTTGATTATTCGGGCACACAGGCTTGTAAAGCACTACGTAAATTGGGATATGAAATTGTACTTGTAAATTCTAACCCTGCAACGATTATGACAGACCCTGGAATTGCAGATGTTACCTACATAGAACCATTGAACGTAAAACGTCTGGAGCAGATTATTGATAAAGAACGTCCAGATGCCATTTTACCTAATCTTGGTGGTCAATCCGGTCTCAATCTTTGTTCAGAACTTTCTAAAGCAGGCGTGCTTGATAAGTACGGTGTTAAGGTAATTGGTGTTCAGATTGATGCAATCGAACGTGGAGAAGACCGAATTGAATTTAAGAATACAATGAACAGCCTTGGAATCGAGATGGCACGCAGTGAAGTGGCATATTCGGTTGATGAAGCATTAGCAATTGCTGATAAGTTAGGTTATCCAGTAGTATTACGTCCAGCTTATACGATGGGAGGAGCTGGTGGCGGCTTAGTATATAATGTAGAAGAACTAAAAACAGTGTGTGCAAGAGGATTACAGGCAAGTTTGGTTGGTCAGGTTTTAGTAGAAGAGTCCATCCTTGGATGGGAAGAGCTTGAACTAGAGGTAGTCCGTGATGCAAAGAATCAGATGATCACTGTATGTTTCATTGAAAATATCGATCCATTAGGTGTACATACAGGAGATTCTTTCTGCTCCGCACCAATGTTGACCATATCAGAGGATGTACAAAAACGTCTTCAAGAACAAGCATATCGAATTGTCGAAGCAATCGAAGTCATTGGCGGTACGAATGTACAGTTCGCACATGATCCAGTAACAGACCGAATTATCGTTATCGAGATCAATCCAAGAACTTCTCGTTCTTCAGCGTTAGCTTCCAAAGCAACTGGTTTCCCAATTGCACTTGTATCAGCAATGTTGGCTTCCGGATTAACATTAGATGAAATTCCTTGTGGTAAATACGGCTCTCTTGATAAATATGTACCAGATGGAGATTATGTTGTTATTAAATTTGCTCGTTGGGCTTTTGAAAAATTCAAAGGCGTAGAAGATAAGCTTGGTACTCAGATGAGAGCAGTTGGCGAAGTAATGAGTATTGGTAAGAATTATAAAGAAGCATTCCAAAAAGCAATTCGGAGCCTTGAAATTGGTCGTTATGGCTTAGGCTTCGCAAAGGATTTCCATGAAAAATCCAAGGAAGAACTATTAAAGATGCTTTGTGTTCCAACGTCTGAACGTCAGTTTATCATGTACGAAGCACTTCGTAAGGGTGCTACCATTGATGAACTGTATGAGTTGACTAAGATCAAACATTATTTCATTCAACAGATGAAAGAGTTAGTGGAGGAAGAGGAAAGTATTTTACAACACAAAGGAGAAATCCCATCTGCGGAAGTTCTTACGAAGCTTAAAAAGGACGGATTCTCAGATAAATACCTTGCAAAACTTCTTGAACTTGAGGAACAGGAGATTCGTGAAGCAAGAATTGCAATTGGAGTAGAAGAAGCATGGGAAGGCGTTCATGTCAGTGGAACCGAAGATAGTGCATATTATTATTCTACTTACTGTGCAGAAGACAGATCAACGGTTAACAATTCAAAACCAAAGATTATGATCCTTGGTGGTGGACCAAACCGTATTGGTCAAGGAATCGAATTTGATTACTGTAGTGTTCATGCAGCACTTGCATTGAAAAAACTCGGATTTGAGACAATCATTGTAAATTGTAATCCAGAAACTGTTTCGACAGATTATGATACTTCTGATAAATTATATTTTGAACCACTTACACTGGAAGATGTATTAAGTATCTATAAAAAAGAAAAACCAGCTGGTATCATCGCACAGTTTGGGGGACAGACACCATTAAATCTTGCAGCAGAACTTAAGAAAAATGGCGTAAAGATTCTTGGTACTTCACCTGAGGTGATCGATCTTGCAGAAGACCGTGATCAATTCCGTGCTATGATGGATAAGTTAGGAATCCCAATGCCAGAGTCTGGTATGGCTGTCAATGTACAGGAAGCAACGGAGATTGCAGAGCGTATTGGATATCCAGTTATGGTTCGCCCATCTTATGTTCTTGGTGGTCGTGGTATGGAAGTTGTCTATACCAAGGAAGACTTGGAAGGATATATGAAAGCAGCGGTTGGTGTTACTCCTGATCGTCCGATTCTGATTGATCGTTTCTTAAAGCATGCGATGGAATGCGAAGCAGACGCAATCAGTGATGGAAAGCATGCATTTGTGCCAGCAGTTATGGAACATATCGAATTAGCAGGTGTTCACTCTGGTGATTCCGCATGTATCATACCATCCATTAATATTAGTGATGAGAATTTAAAAACAATCGAGGAATATACAAGAAAAATCGCAGAAGAGATGGGTGTTTGCGGTTTAATGAATATGCAGTATGCCATTGAAGATGGTGTAGTTTATGTGCTTGAGGCAAATCCTAGAGCATCCAGAACGGTTCCATTGGTATCTAAAGTTTGTGGTATTCAGATGGTTCCAATTGCTACGGACATTATTACAAGAGAGCTAACAGGAAGGCCATCTCCAGTTCCTGAATTAAAAGAACGAAACGTTCCTTACTATGGTGTCAAGGAAGCGGTATTCCCATTTAATATGTTCCCTGAAGTTGACCCAGTACTTGGACCAGAGATGCGCTCTACTGGTGAAGTCTTAGGTCTTGCAGATACATTTGGTGAGGCTTTCTACAAGGCACAGGAAGCAACTCAGACTTGTCTCCCATTAGAAGGAAAAGTTTTATTAAGTGTAAATAATAAGGACCGTGCAGAAGTTGTAGATATTGTACGTGATTTAGTTGCAGAAGGATTTAGTCTCATGGCAACAGGACATACGTATGAGACAATCAAAGCTGCTGGTTATGAAGTAGAAAAGATCAATAAAATGTATGAAGGACGTCCAAACATTTACGATGCGATCACCAATCGACAGGTTCAGTTAGTAATCAATTCTCCAATTGGTTCTGACAGTGAATATGATGACAGTTATGTACGTAAAGCAGCTATTAAGACAAAGACTTGTTATATTACGACAATGGCTGCAGCAAAGGCAGCTGCCAAAGGAATCCTTGAGATTAAGAACAATCCACATCGTACATTGAAGTCACTTCAGGAATTACATGCTTTGATTCAGGATAAATAATTCCTATTGTAGTTTAAGGGTAGAAAATAAAGAATGAGAGGTTAAGCCTCAACGAATATTCCCTACTTTATTAGTATATAAAACTACATCATAATGAATACTGCGAAAAAAGACGCACTGAAAAGACAGCATAGAGAGACAACACGAAACAATAGCCAAAAAGAATTGAACGTATAAAACAACATAACCTAGAAAACACGAAAGAACAGAACGTGAAATAACCGTAAAAAGAGACGAGCGTGAAACCTTGGGGGTGAATCATATTAGAAATTGGCTAAGTCCGGTCGAAAGGGAAAGGCAGCCAATTTTTAATATGATTCACCCCCCAAGGTCTCTCATCGTCTCCCTTTTTGCGGTTATTTCACCCTCACTTTAGGATTGTTTTGCTGAGATTGCGTGATAAAAATCAGTGAGATGGGAATCAGATTTAATGGCTGTTTCAAACTGTTGATTTACCCTATGAATGAGACTACGAACTTCCTCGTGATTACGGATTCGTTCTAACTGTTTGGTTTCGGCAGGTGTAAGCTCATTAAAATAGAGTTTTGGTTCTCCATTCACATTATGGATCAATAATTGATCGATGGAAGGAGCAGGAGTATCAATCGTATGAATCTTTAGATCATACGTTACATAAGCAACGATGCCAATATGATCGATTCCTTGGGTTACGTAGATCTTTTGATTATCATAGCTTTCAATATACTCCGTTTTACGCAACATGACGTCAACATCAATACTATCGTCATCAATAGTAATGGAATCATATGCTTTTTTATCTGCATTTAAGATTGCTTTATAGTAATCTGCAACTAACTTTTTAATGGTTGGATCGTTATTCTCAATTAAGAAGGTAGAAGGAACTAAAGTACCTTCTTGCGCTGCATCATCACTATAAGCACTGATCGCGGTCTTAGAAAGGTTCATTTCATCGAGATCAGATTTCTTATCATTTCTCGTATTGAAAGAGATAGAGCATATAATTCCGGTGACAAGAACAAATGAGATGATTCCAGCGATTACTTTATTTGACTTTTTCATAAAAACTCCTTTAACCTATTTCACAATACGTCTTGCTGATAATGGAATACGATAGTTCCATAGAAAATCAGATGGCCAGCTTGCAAATTATAAACACTTGCAGTTATACGAACGCCAGCACTGCGAGCTTGCTCTTTTGATGTTCTAGGTAAAGTATACCCAAAATGGGAATAAACAGCCCAACGATTTCGGAACTAGTGCTCCAACTAGAACAGGTATGAATGAAGTCGCTCGCATTAAAATGTCACATGAATTATAATGGAGGCACTGGTAATTAACAATAGGGGATAATTGTAAAGGGAAATAATCCATCCATTTCCAAAAGAAATCATATGGAATATAGTGTATAATTCATAAGGTTGTAATGAATTGGAATGGAGGAGTTGAAATGAATATGGCGGAAAGCCGGAAAAAAATACTTATTAATTATGCAGAAGCATTATTTGGTACTCTGGTATTAGCAGCTGGTATCAATTTATTTATTGTACCAATTGGCTTATATAATGGTGGTTTTGTAGGTATTGCACAGATTATTCGAACCATCTTAATTGAACATTTCGAATTGTCTTTTGGAAATACAGACATTGCTGGTATTATTAGTTTTATATTGAATATACCTTTATTTTTACTAGCTTACTTTAAGATCAGTAAACCTTTCTTTATTCGAACATTTATCTGTGTTTTATTTCAGAGTATATGTTTTACAATTGTTAAGATACCATCAACACCAATCATTGTTGATCCACTGAGTGCTTGTTTTATCGGTGGTTTAGTTGTAGGAGTTGGAACAGGTATTACTCTTCGTGCTGGAGCAAGTAGTGGCGGCGTAGATATTATTGGTGTATTTTTGACAAAGAAATATCATAACTTTAGTGTCGGTAAGATTGCCATCATTGTAAATATGTTTGTATATGGAACTTGCCTATTCTTATTCGACATCGAAGTTGTAATCTATTCTGTTATCTATACTTTAATCTTATCTGTTGTGATCGATAAAGTTCATCTTCAGAATATCTGTATGGAAGTAATGATATTTACGAAAACAGATATGGAAAAGATACAAAGCTATATTCGAGATGAGTTGCAACGAGGCAGTACATCATGGAGTGGAATCGGTGGGTATACTCAGGAAAATACGAATATCATCTATGCGGTAATCTCTAAATACGAATATGTGGATTTAAAACGACATATTCATGAATTGGACGAAAATGCTTTTGTGGTATGTAAGGAAGACGTTGGAGTTTCCGGGACCTTCGCAAAGAGAATATAATAGAAAAGGGGCTGTGAAAAAAACAGCAAAATGAGCAACGAGGGACGAGGTATGGAATCACATTAGAATTTGGCTGCCTTTCCCTTTCGGACGGACTTAGCCAAATTCTAATGTGATTCCATACCTCTCACGTGCATCATTTTGCTGCTTTATCACACCCTATTTTTCATATGATTTTTGCGAATTATGAGAGAAAAAACTAAATCAGTTTATAGGCTTACCTTCTCTTGGTGAGGCTGTGGCACTGACTGGTTCTGATTTGCGAATAAACAATGGAACAAAATTATATTTGTTTTTCTTTGTGATATTATTTGAGACTACATTAATCTCATTAATCAAATCATGATTGGACTGAATTAGTTGAATTTTTTCCTCTAATAATCGATCTAATGTTTCAATAATCTGTTTACGATAGTTTGGAATGACGATATTAGGAGTAGGTATCTGCTGAGAGGATAAAATTGCGTTTATTTGCTTCATTTGTTCATCATTAAACTGAATTGGATAAGAACGCAAAACAGTAACTAATTCAGAAACTCGAATTACCGACTGAGTAGAATTATTCTCAAGCATAATATCATCGTTGGCAAGAATGACGATTCCTTTTAGTTCAATATA
>JAQXNU010000061.1 GCA_029098165.1 Clostridiales bacterium | reverse complement strand
AGTATGGAATTTTTTTGCGGTCGTTTCTTCAGAAATCTTCTTTCTTCCATGAATGTTAGAATCCCTTTCCTTTGAATAAGGGTGATACAAAAGTTCGCTCCACTTTGCATCACCCTTAAATTTTTTATTTACTTTTTTCTATTCCCTTTGATTCTTCTACAGCTTTTAGATTATAAGATAATCTCATCAAACTTTCTGCAAGATGTACATTTTCAACCATAACATCCTTTGGAAGATTCAAATCCGTCGGTGCAAAGTTCCAAATTGCACGAACACCCAATCGCACAAGCTCTTGTGCTACCTGAGGAGCTTTCGCTTTTGGAATCGTCAATGCTGCGATATGAACTGGCGTTTTCTTCATAAACTCTTCCAATTCATCGATCAGATAAATTTCTATTCCTCGAATTGACATTCCCACTAAACGTGGATTGACATCAAAAATACCACAAATATAAAATCCTCTACGCTCAAAATCAGTATAATTAGCAAGGGCTTGTCCTAAATTACCTGCACCTATGATAATTACATTGTACTTTTTATCTAAACCAAGTATCTTACCAATCTCTGTGTATAAATACTCAACATTATAGCCGTATCCTTGTTGTCCGAACCCACCAAAATTGTTAAGATCTTGTCGTATCTGTGATGCAGTTACGTTCATCTTTTCACTCAATTCCTTCGAAGATATACGGACCACATCGTTCTCTAAAAGCTCCCCCAGATATCGGTAGTAACGCGGCAATCGCTTTATGACTGCAGATGAAATCGCCTTGTCGTACATTATATGTTCCTCCTAACCTGACAATCGTTCCCGTTCTTTCATATTAAATATTATACTAATTAGTGAATAGTCTGTCAATGATTTGACGAAGCTTTATACGTATGCTAAAATACTTTAGAACATTACAAACAACGTGATATGCGAGGGAAATAACATGATTTTGGCATGTAAAAATATAAGTAAAAGTTTCGGTACAACCCAAATTTTGAATAATGTATCTTTTCATATAAATGATCGCGAAAAAGTTGCTATCGTTGGTATCAATGGAGCGGGAAAATCTACACTTTTCAAGATCATTATGGGGGAACTTTCCCATGATGAGGGTGAAGTCATTTTTTCCAAAGGTGCTAGTATTGGCTACTTAGCACAGCATCAGGAGCTTTCTACAGATCATACAATTTACGATGAAGTATTATCAATCAAAGCGGATGTCATTCGCATCGAAGAAACCATCCGCCAGTTAGAAATTGATATGAAGTCTGTGGAAGGTGAGGAACTAGAACGTATGCTCAACACCTATACCCGATTGACTCATCAATTTGAACTGCAGAACGGATATGCTTACAAAAGTGAAGTCATCGGTGTTTTAAAGGGTCTCGGCTTTACAGAGGAAGATTTTGACCGTAAAGTTGCTACTCTTTCTGGTGGTCAAAAAACTCGTGTTGCTTTGGGTAAATTACTTTTAAGCAATCCCGATATCATCTTCTTAGACGAGCCTACCAATCATTTAGATATGGAATCCATCGCATGGTTAGAAACCTTCTTAAGCAATTATAATGGTGCTGTTGTTGTTATTGCTCATGATCGTTATTTTATCAATAAAGTGGTAACGAAGGTAATTGAAATCGATAATACAAAAGCGACTGTATTCGAAGGAAATTACAGCGATTATGCCGTAAAAAAGGAACAGCTTCGTGAAACTTTGATTCGACACTATCTTAATCAGCAGCGCGAAATCAAGCATCAGGAAGAAGTGATTACAAAACTTCGCTCCTTCAATCGTGAAAAGTCCATCAAACGTGCGGAAAGCCGTGAAAAAATGCTGGATAAAATGGAGCGTTTAGAAAAGCCAACCACGGTAAATGCTGAAATGTCCATCCGTTTAGAACCAAACATCACAAGTGGTAACGATGTCTTAACAGTTTCTGGACTTACCAAATCTTTTGGTAGTAACCAGCTCTTTTCGGATCTTGAATTCGAAGTCAAACGCGGAGAAAAAGTTGCTATTATCGGTAATAATGGTACTGGCAAGACAACGATTCTAAAGATCATCAATCAGATCATCGATGCGGATGCCGGTGAAATCAAACTTGGTGCGAAAGTCCACATTGGTTACTACGATCAGGAGCACCATGTCTTAGACATGAATAAAACAATCTTTGATGAGATTCAGGATACGTATCCGAATATGGATAATACCAAAGTACGTAATGCTTTGGCTGCCTTCTTATTTACCGATGATGACGTATTTAAATTGATCCGTGACATCAGTGGTGGTGAACGTGGACGTGTATCTTTATGTAAGCTAATGCTTTCCGATGCGAACTTCTTAATTCTCGATGAGCCTACTAACCACTTAGATATTGTCTCCAAAGAAATCTTAGAGAATGCCATTGCTAATTATACTGGAACTGTACTGTATGTATCTCATGATCGTTACTTTATCAATAGAACAGCAACTCGAATCCTTGACTTAACTCATAATACATTCGTAAATTATATTGGTAATTATGATTATTATGTGGAAAAGAAACCTGAATTCGAATTACGTTATTTCGGTATCAGCGCAGAGGATCCCCATACATTTGGCGATGCAAAGGGCAATATTCTAAGTGGGTTACGCGTCAATGCCGCTCCATCTGCTCCAATTGCTTCAGAAATAATTTCAGAAAATAAGCAAGACTGGAAGCAACAGAAGGAAGAACAAGCAAAGCAACGAAAGAGACAAAATGAATTAAAAAAGGTGGAGGAGGAAATCCATCAGTTAGAACTTCGAGATGAAGAACTTAATGCTCTTCTCGCAGATCCTACCATCTTTTCAAACTCCAAAAAACTGGTCGAACTGACGACCGAACAGAACAACAACAATGAACGTATGGAAGAACTTTTAGAACTCTGGGAAAGTTTGAGTGAATAACGGACGTTTCATTTACTTACTTAGTTTTTCCAATTTTCAAGTTGACATTTGGTTCACATATATCTATAATGGATTTATAAACTCTTTGCACTGCATAAAATAAACTACAGTACAAACTGAGCAGGCGATGAACTTAGGTTCATAAGGCCGGGCCGTCGTATTGATGGCAACAGATGAGGAATTCTACATCTGTGGGACAGTGTTACTTACTATTCCACAGGTGTTTTTGTTTCTTGCTAAAATGCACGATTAATTAGACACCTTGGAAGGTGTCTTTTTCTTTTATAGGTATGAATGAGAAAAAGAGTTTGCAGATGCCATAATTAATACGTGATATGTGGATACTACTGCCTATCATGAATAAAAAAGAAATGGGGAAGAATTATGGAAAAAAATCTTGACAAACAGGTTGTTATGAGAGTTTCAACCACTAGTATCATTGTAAACTGTGTACTCTCCCTGCTAAAGTTGATAGCAGGTATTATCGCACATTCTGGAGCAATGATCTCCGATGCTGTGCACTCAGCCTCTGACGTATTTAGTACAATCATCGTAATCATTGGTGTCAACATCTCACATCGTGATTCTGATCAGGATCATCAGTATGGTCATGAACGAATGGAGTGTATTGCTTCCATTTTGCTGGCTGCTGTATTAGCTCTTACAGGTGGCGGAATTGGATTAAGCGGCATCAAAAAGATTACTGCCGGTCAATACGATCAGCTTGCTATTCCTGGATCACTTGCACTCATAGCAGCGGTCATCTCCATTGTCGTAAAAGAATGGATGTACTGGTACACTCGTGCAGCAGCTAAAAAAATCAATTCAACTGCACTGATGGCAGACGCTTGGCACCATCGTTCAGATTCTCTTTCCTCCGTTGGTAGTTTCATTGGTATCTTTGGCGCACGTTTGGGTTGGCCAGTATTAGATCCAATCGCAAGCGTAGTTATCTGTCTTTTCATCATTAAAGCTGCTTATGATATTGGTAAAGATGCCTTGGATAAGATGGTGGATCATTCTTGTGACGAGGAAACCGAAGAAGCAATTCGGCAGGTCATTCTCGAACAAGAGGGTGTCATTCGTATTGATGAATTAAAAACTCGTCTCTTTGGATCGAAAATTTATGTTGATGTGGAAATCGCTGCCGATGGCAATCTAAAGCTCATTGATTCTCACGCAATTGCGGAAGCAGTTCATGATGCGATTGAAGAAAAATTCTCTACAGTTAAGCATTGCATGGTGCATGTAAATCCTGATATGATAAACAGCGATACCGAATAATGGTATCGCTGTCCAATTTTCTAATGGTGTTCAACTGGTAATGTCAATTTAGAGATGTTGAAGGATTTTTCCTTAGATACATAAGGTTCAAATGAAATATTTAGGGGACATGTGTATGAAAAAAGCGATACTGATTTTACACGAAATCTATGGCATCAACCCATTTATTAAAGAGGTATGCCAACAATATCTAGAGAATGGATTTGATGTTTTTTGTCCGAATCTTATTAAACATCAATCCTTCTCCTATAATCAATCCGAGGAAGCCTATCGTCATTTTATATCAAACATTGGTTTTGATGTTTATTTGGATATTGAGAAGACAATTCAGCATTTAAAAGCCAAATACGATAAAGTTTTTGTTCTTGGATTTAGTATTGGTGCTACAATCGCATGGAGATGTAGCGTGAACTCTATGTGCGATGGCATCATCGGATGTTATGGTTCTAGAATTCGAGATTATACAGACCTTAATCCTAATTGTCCCACTCTCCTACTATTTGCTAAAGAAACACCTTTTGATGTCAAATCGCTAAGTGATAGATTAAAGACAAAGAATTTGGTAGAAACTTATGAGTTTTCAGCAAACCATGGCTTTTTAGACCATCACTCCCAATTCTACAATATTCAAGCTTCTGAAAATGCTAAGAGATTGATCTCTGACTTTATAACTCAGCAAATAAATACGAATTGCTAATATTGACTTAAAAGACTGGGTTGTGAGAAAACAGCCCCTTTTTCTTGTATTCTTCTGCTTTAGTTTATACATGATATAGTGGAATTTTAAACTCATCTTCTGTAGTTTAGTAAAAATGGACTAAAAGTTTAGTAATAGAAAGATTTTGTATTGACAACAGGAAATGTTTGTGTATAATAGTAATGGTCCGGTTTAGGAATGCTAAACTTAAGGTTTAATGTTAGCTTCCTTCCAGAACTTGGACAAACAAAGAAAGAAAAACAAGAAATGCCTGTTTTTAGGCCTATTTGCTATAAAAACTGCTTAAACTCCGCACCTACAAAGTTGCGTAGTTTTTT
Source organism: Clostridiales bacterium (assembly GCA_029098165.1). Taxonomy (GTDB): domain Bacteria; phylum Bacillota; class Clostridia; order Lachnospirales; family Lachnospiraceae; genus Lachnoclostridium. The sequence goes on along the minus strand of JAQXNU010000061.1, from coordinate 5,789 downwards.
GTCGTGTAAAGTTTAAGCAAAGATTACAAGAAGAAAGGATCGGTGACCCATGAAGATAGGGGCGAAAATCAAAGAACTACGTGTTCAAAAGAGTCTTACCCAAGAAGAATTAGCAGATCGTGCCGAACTCTCTAAGGGATTTATCTCACAATTAGAACGTGATTTAACTTCACCTTCCATTGCAACCCTTGTTGATATCTTGCAATGTCTTGGTACAAACCTCGAAGAGTTTTTTACCAATACTACTTCTGAACAAGTCGTATTTAAGAAGAATGATTATTTCGAAAAAGTAGATAATGAACTTAACAATAAAATTGAATGGATTATTCCTAATGCACAGAAGAATATGATGGAGCCAATTCTTTTAACTTTAGAACCAGGTGGTTCTACTTATCCGGATAACCCACATGAAGGAGAAGAATTTGGTTATGTACTTAGCGGTTCTATTTCCATACATATTGGAAATAAAACTTATCGTGCCAAAAAGGGTGAATCCTTTTATTTTACGCCAAATAAGGGACACTATATAACAGCAACCGGGAAGACTGGCGCGACTCTTCTTTGGGTTTCTACACCGCCAAGCTTTTAGGAGGACAATAATGAACGGTAATAAATTAATTGATTTAATAAATATCACAAAAAAATATGGAAACAACACAATCATTGACGACCTTAACCTTTATATTCGTGAAAATGAATTCTTAACTCTTTTAGGTCCATCGGGCTGTGGTAAAACTACAACACTTCGTATTATTGGTGGTTTTGAAAAGCCAGACGTTGGTAAGGTCATCTTTGACGGCAAAGACATTACCAACCTACCTCCATATGAGCGTCAATTAAATACGGTATTTCAAAAATATGCTCTATTCACTCATATGACAATTGCAGAGAACATCGCATTTGGTCTTAAAATTAAGAAAAAGAGCAACCAATACATCAAAGATAAGATTGACTATGCTCTTAAGTTAGTAAACTTAGATGGATATGGAAAACGTATGCCAGATTCTTTAAGTGGTGGTCAGCAGCAGCGTATCGCGATCGCCCGCGCGATTGTAAATGAACCTAAGGTTCTTTTACTTGATGAACCACTCGGCGCTTTGGATTTAAAAATGCGTCAGGATATGCAATACGAATTAATCCGTTTAAAGAATGAGCTTGGTATCACCTTCGTTTATGTTACTCACGATCAGGAAGAGGCATTGACGATGTCCGATACGATCATGGTCATGAACCAAGGTTACATTCAGCAGATTGGTTCTCCAGAAGACATTTACAATGAGCCTAAAAATGCCTTTGTTGCTGATTTCATTGGTGAAAGTAATATCATCCCAGCTACGATGGTACAGGATCGCATTGTAAATATTCTTGGTGTCAACTTCCCATGTGTGGACGAAGGCTTTGGTAATAATAAACCTGTGGATGTCGTGATCCGACCAGAAGATATCGATTTGGTTGCCCCAGAGGATGGTATTATCAAAGGCCGTGTTACTTCTCTGATATTTAAGGGTGTTCATTATGAAATGGAAGTCATGGCGAACGGATATGAATGGTTAGTTCATTCCACAGACCTCTCTCCTGTTGGTGCTGAAGTTGGTATTAAAGTAGATCCATTTGATATTCAGATCATGAACAAACCAGAATCTGAAGATGAGGAGGCAGTCGTAAGCAATGAGCAATAATTTAACGAAAGAACCTCCACAAGATGAGGCAGTGGTTACGTTGATCAAGCCAGCACGGAAACGTATCTCCGGCAAATCACTACTCTCATTTCCATACACTCTATGGATGGGCGCATTTATTATAATTCCATTGATTATGATCGTTTATTATGGAATCACTGCGGATGATGGTGGCTTCACTCTTGCTAATATTAAATTGATTTCGGAACCCATTTATCAAAAAGCACTTTGGTTAAGCTTAAAGCTATCATTTATCAGTACGATCATATGTCTTTTGATTGCTTATCCTTTAGCTTTGATCTTAAAGGGAATGAAATTGAAATCCAACAGTTTTATTGTATTGATCATGATACTTCCTATGTGGATGAACTTCATGCTTCGTACGATTGCCTGGTTAAATATTTTAGAGAGAAATGGTATCATCAACACAGTTTTAAAGGCATTGAATCTTCCAAGGATAAATGTCATCAATACTCCAACTGCGATTGTCATCGGTATGGTTTACAACTTCCTACCATTTATGATTTTACCAATTTACAATTCCTTGGCTAAAATTGATGATGATGTTATCAATGCTGCTCGTGATTTAGGAGCCAATAATCTTACAACATTACGTAAGATTATCTTCCCTCTTAGTTTACCAGGTGTAATCTCTGGGATCACGATGGTATTCGTACCATCCTTAACTACCTTCGTTATCTCTAACGTATTAGGTGGAAGTAAAATTAACTTAATCGGTAATCTGATTGAACAGAAATTCCAACAGGAAAACAACTGGAATGCAGGTTCTGGTTTATCCTTAGTCTTAATGATATTTATCTTAATCAGTATGACCGTAATTGCAAAATATGATAAAGAAGGAGATAGTACAAACGTATGGTAAAGAAAATCGGCAAGTATTTTTATATCGGACTTGTTGCATTGTTTTTATATGCACCAATTTTAGTACTGATCGTGCTCTCCTTTAACTCTTCTAGATCAAGAAGTAAATGGGGTGGATTTACCTTGGACTGGTATAAGAAGTTATTCCAAAACCAAGAAATCATGCAAGCGCTCTACACTACTTTGATCATCGCATTTTTATCGGCTTTGATCGCTACTATCATTGGAACATTAGCATCGATCGGTATCAATAACATGAAGAAAGTTCCACGTACAATCATGATCGGTATTACCAACATTCCTATGTTGAATGCGGATATCGTAACCGGTCTTTCTCTAATGATTTTATTCGTTGCTCTAAAGATGAACTTAGGTTTTCAGACCGTTCTGATTTCGCACATTACGTTTAATATTCCGTATGTCATCCTAAGTGTCATGCCACGTTTACGACAAACTAACCGTAATACGTATGAAGCCGCTCTTGACCTTGGTGCTTCACCGATCCGAGCGTTCTTTAAAGTAGTAATGCCTGATATCCGTCCTGGCATTCTTTCTGGATTCTTATTAGCATTTACTATGTCATTAGATGATTTTATCATCACGCATTTCACACGAGGTACCGTAGTCAATACATTATCGACCAAGATTTATGGTCAGATCAGAAAATCGATCAGTCCTGAATGGTATGCATTGTCTACTTTATTATTCTTATCCGTTCTTATTCTGCTGATCATCATCAATCGCAGAAACGATAAAATTCAAAAAGAAAGAGCTTAAGAAACAAAGAAAGAGCTTAAGAAACAAAGAAAGAGCTTAAGAAACAAAGAAAGAGGTAAATAACATGAAAAAAACAAAATTAATGGTTTCACTTATCCTTGTTAGTTCTCTCTTATTTACAGCATGTGGAACAAAAGACAACAGTGAAAATAATGCAAACTCAGGAGCTTCCAAAGACAAAGGTTCCGTTTATGTCTACAACTGGGGCGAATACATTGACCCAGATGTGATTACTCAGTTTGAAAAAGAGACAGGTATCGAAGTTATTTACAATGATTTCCAGACCAATGAAGAAATGTATCCTCTCATTGAAAAGAAAGCCGTTCAGTATGATGTTGTATGTCCTTCTGATTACATGATCCAGAAGATGGCAGAACACGACTTACTTGCGGAAATCAATTATGATAATGTTCCAAACATCAAAAACATTGATCCTGTTTATTTAAAAAAGGCTGAAATCTTCGATCCAGGCAATAAGTACAGCGTTCCTTACTGCTGGGGTACTGTAGGTATTCTTTACAATAAGACTATGGTGGACGAACCTATCGACAGTTGGGAAGCAATTTTCGATGAGAAGTATAATGATAATATCCTTATGATGGACAGTATTCGTGATGCCTACATGATTTCCTTAATCTCTTTAGGCTATGATCAAAATACAACTGACGAAGCACAGATCGAAGAAGCAACAGAAAAATTAAAGAAACAGCATCCACTTGTTCAGGCTTACGTAGTAGATCAGGTTCGTGATAAGATGATCAATGAAGAAGCCGCTCTCGGTGTTATCTACTCTGGGGAAGCAATCTACACTCAGCGTGAAAATGAAGACTTAGTATACGTTGTTCCAAAAGAAGGTTCTAACGTATGGATTGATGGATGGGTAATTCCAAAGAATTGTCAGAATAAAGAAAACGCAGAAGCATGGATCAACTTCATGTGCCGTGAAGATATCGCATTAAAGAACTTCGAATATATCACTTACTCAACACCAAACAAAGCAGCTCGTGAATTAATTGAAGACGAAGATATCCGTAACAGTACGATCGCTTTCCCAGGTGATGAAACATTAAACCGTTGCAAGTCCTTCACTTACTTAGGGGATGAAGTAGATGCACTTTACATGAATAAATGGTTAGAAGTAAAGAACTAATATCCAACCAAGAACAAATTGATTACAAAATGGCTGTGAAGAAACAGAATAAAAGATGAGATTGAGATGCGGTGACTCATCAATACTATGTTGGCTGTTTTTCACAGCCACTTTATTACATACAAAGAAATCCTTCATATCCTCCCTACTATTTGAATACTATAGATATATAGTTGTGTCCATATTATGGAGGTTATGATGGAGAAAAAGAACTGTATTGACTATTTGACCGATAGTCTCGGCCGTCCAATTCCTAATGATACAAGTTCAAAGACGGTAGGCTGTGATGGTCCCGTCTTACTAGAAGATGTTCATTTAATTGACAAGATTGCCCATTTTGATCGGGAACGTATCCCAGAACGTGTTGTTCATGCAAAAGGTGTTGGTGCGTATGGTTACTTCCAGCCATATCAGTGTATGAGTGAATATACTTATGCAGATTTCCTACAGAATCCAGCCTGCAAGACAAAAGTATTTGCTCGTTTTTCCACGGTAATCGGTGGCAGAGGTTCTGCAGATACCGTACGTGATCCTCGTGGATTTGCAGTCAAATTCTATACAAACCAAGGAATCTATGATCTTGTTGGTAATGATATCCCTATATTTTTTATTCGAGATGGAATCAAGTTCCCTGATGTCATCCATTCTTTAAAACCAGATCCAAAAACAAACTTAAAAGATCCATGCCGTTTCTGGGATTTTGTGTCCTTAACTCCAGAAGCTACTCATATGATCACTTGGCTGTATTCTGATATGGGAACCATCAAAGATTATCGCCACGTGAATGGTTTTGGTGTTAATACTTATGTCTTCGTCAACAAGAAAGGAAAACGCTTCTTCGTGAAATTCCACTGGCTTACCAAGCAGGGACTTCAGACCATTGATCGTCACGAAGCAGAACGCCTTGCTGGCTCTGATCCAGATATTGCAGTAAGAAATCTGACAGAAGCTATCGCTTGTGGCAACTATCCAAAATGGGAACTTGCGGTGCAGATCATCGATCCTGAAGTTGTCTGTGAACTTGATTTTGATCCACTGGATGATACTAAAACCTGGCCGGAAGACTGTTTCCCACTGATTGGTGTTGGTGAGATGACTCTCAATCGCAATGTTGATAACTTCTTCTCCGAAACTGAGCAGGCAGCATTTTGTCCGGGTAATATTGTTCCTGGCATTGAATTCTCGAATGATAAGATGTTACAAGGCCGCGTTTTCTCCTACCTAGATACTCAGCGTTACCGCATTGGCCCTAACTTTGCACAGCTTCCAATCAATCGTTCCATCTCTCCAGTATTCAATAA
>JAQXNU010000060.1 GCA_029098165.1 Clostridiales bacterium | reverse complement strand
ATGTCGCTTAACGAATGGTAATAGTTATCCGTTTCGTATTGATACCTCTGGATATCATCTAGATATTGATCATCGTTGTCCATAATTTCCTCACTGATATTCGTTTTTTCATTGTATGATGAAATCAACATATTTAGACTACCTATCCAATAACATAAAATAGAAAGAGAATGCTATTACGAAAAACTAATGAATGTTCAAAGTAAAAGCACCACAATCGTGGATAGCCCAAAGACCTGGGGGACCTGCAACAATCGAAAAGAGTTAACCTTTAACTATCGATTGAGCATGGCTCCAATTCCAGTGATTGATTCCGTCGTCATTCATGAATTATGTCATATCTTTCATTTAAACCATGACCGCTCCTTTTGGAGAAAAGTTGGTTCCTATGATGAACACTATAAAGAGCACGAAGACTATCTTAATCGATTGGGATTCTTTATGACAATTTAGGACGATCTCGACATGTACTAACACCATCGCAGCGTTCTCTCTTATTTTATTCACCGATTAAACCAGCGGTCTTCTTCCACGCACCAGATTTAAATCGAAGCCAAAAGCAAGTTGCTCGAAAGATCCAATCGATGACCATGGCACTCCAAACACCGATAGCTCCAAGGCCTAACCAGATTCCAATTACAACACTAAAGAAAATGCGAAACATAAACATCGAAAAGATTGATAAACACATTGCAAACTTTACATCGTTACATGCACGTAGAGAATCTCCTAACGTAAATGCAGATGGCCACAAAAGCATCGCCATTCCATTGTGAATCATAACAAGTATATACGACAATTCCTTGGCTTCTGGTGTTACCGAATACAATTTCAGTATCCATGGAAGCAAGATCAATATGGTTGTATTGACACAGAATGTGATTTTATAAGCCATCTTAACCAAACGCTTTGTATAATATTTTACTTGCTCAGCATCAGAAGCACCGACACATTGACCAACGACTGTGATCATCGCTAAACCGATGGATTGTCCTGCAATACAGCCAATTCCATCCAAACTGTTTGCAACCCCATTGGCCGCAATCTGAGCAGTTCCAAACCCTGCAATGATACTGACTACAATTACACGACCAAACTGAAAGATTCCACTTTCCAATCCACTCGGAATTCCAATATAAAGGATTTGTTTAATCATCTTTCGATTCAGTTTAAAGTTCATTTCCTTAATATAAATTGAATCACTTGGCTTACGTAACAGATAAAAGATAACCACTGCTGCAAAAACACGTGAAATCAGCGAAGGCACTGCGACACCAACGACTCCTAATTTTAATCCATAAACCAGAATGAAGTTACCAACGACATTAATGATATTCATGTATAGCGAAACCTGCATGGATATCTTCGAATTACCCATGGCTCGAAACAGCGAAGCTCCGGAATTATATATCGCCAAAAACGGAAAGGATAATGCAGAAATCATAAAATAAATTAATGCATTCTGCATTACATCTTCTTCAATGGACCCAAATAATAAAGTTAAGACTGGACGTTTAAAAATCAGACAAAGTGCCATAATCCCAATCGAGATCAAGGTTGCTATGTACAACAGTTGTTTTGCACTTTCACATGCATTTTCTTTCTTTTTTGCACCTATAAATTGGGCCGTCACCACTGCTCCACCTGTTGCAAGCGCCGCAAACACCGCATTTAACAAATTATTTACCATATCCACTAAAGAAACTCCAGAGATTGCGGCATCTCCTGCTACCGATACCATCATCGTATCTGCCATACCAACAGTAATTGCAAGAACACGCTCAATAATCAGTGGTATGATCAATTTTTTTAAGTCTTTCTTTGTAAATAACATCATTTACTCCTTTAGGCTATGCTCCTTAAGACACGAATCAAAAGCATTGATTTCATATCCTAGAACAGATTTATCAATAAGAAAAAAAGTAGGGATACGTATTCATTGGATTGCTCCAACGTTTCGTATCCCTTACTATGATAGCTCTGATTTTTTTAAATTGCAAGAATCGGTTTTTCTTATTAAGAATCGACTCCTTCTATGCTTCCTTCCATAATCGGATTGCTTCCTGTTGATTCAATTCCATCGTCATCGCCATTAACTTGTATGTTTTATCATGAAGCTGATCAACCAAACCAATATACTCAACAATCATATCATCGATATTACGTGGAATACGGAAACTAAAATTATCTCCAAGAATGATTTCTCCTTTCGCATCTAACTGCCATTTGGAAGTAAGACTACAGTTCTCACCTATCGTTTCGAAACCATAATCAATCAGAATCTTTCCTGCATATCCCATCAGCACTTTCATTCCTGCAATAATTCGTTCCTTAGCTGCGCGTTTGCTCTTATATTTCTGTTCATAACTGTCCCTGTTTAAATCGACCTGATAATTAACATGGATCCAATAATAGTCCTTCGATAAAACCATTTCCGTAATGTCGTACGAATTATAGAGCAGATATACCATTGCTTCTTTCATTGTTTTTAGTTTCTCTAATCCCAAAAACATGGTATGTTCAGGAAATTCCTTTATTTCACTCTCAATCGTATTATGTAATTCTACTTTGATGAATGGTTTTATTGCTTCCTTGATTTTTCTGCGCATCGCATCCAAATCTCTTTCAATTTCTATCTTATCGTGTGTCGTAGCTTCCACTACTTCTTTCATGGACACAATATTCATATTGAAAGCCTCCCATATTGACGAAATTCATAGTAACTACCATTATAATGTACATGCGATTTTAATTACAACTAAATAAACAAAATTGTTACATATTTCGTATGTTCATTTACGACATAATGTGATTTTAATATGGATTTCATCTTTACGAAAGTTTAATTTCTTTTATGCGACATCACCACTTGCGAAAGTTCCAATTCCAAACATAAACCGATTTCTCATCATACAGTCATTCCTCTTTTTCTTTTCTTTTTTGATAACTTAGGTTCTTTGGAATCAAAGCCAAAATCGAGGAAATCCAGAGCATCTCCTTCCGATAAGATTGTTAAAGCTGCAATCAGCACCACAAGAAAGATACCAAAACTAGCAAAACTCATCGTTTTTCTCAAATTCAGCGGAACAGTATCCCGTTTACGTAAGATGAGCAAATAAACACAGATTTGAATTAATAAGAAGAAACTATATTGAGAGAAACAATAGCCCAACTGGTTCCAAGTAATAGTACATGCTATGATTAAACTAATATTGAAGATCCAGCATAGCAAATATGCTAACTGTGGATGGGACTTCATTTGATACAACAGTTCCATGGATACCCACATCACAACACAACAAACCGACATTGCCAACAACGATGTCAGGTCAAATGTCTGATTTTTTACCAAGAAATAACTCGAGATCACCAGACCACAAGCAACAGAATTCATTCCAATCGTTATCCAATAAGGTATCTTTCCTTTCTTCCCCATGAAGTAACTTGGAATTGCCAAGAGAAACAAGAATGCTCCAATAATGATACCCTCATAATCCGTAAACACCTGTATTGCTCCATACGTCGACACTAAAACTAGTATCATTGAAATGATAAATATATTTTCTATGAATCGTACGCTTTTTCTTATGCTATCTTTTTCAAGTGTGATCATGTTCATCCCCAACCTTCCCATAGAAATTACTATGTAAACAACGGCCATATTTCCTTATATTGTAACATACCAACACTATATGTAAACTTAGAATATGATTAAATTAATATTTCTTCTTCTGAACTCGTAGTATATAAAATACAAAAAACTGTAGTTAATATGTGTTTCAAAGAAATTCACAGCTTTGAATCTAAAAATATTAACTACAGTTATATTTCACAGCTAGCCGGCTTATCTTGTCCATTTTATTCGTATATTTAATATATGTCACACTCTCCTAAATTGTGGCAGATTTCAACAAACTCACTGTCAGCGTTAAATTCTGTATCCGAATTTGATAACATAGAAATGTATTGTTCCTTTTTCTTTCCATCCATTATAATACTTGTATTAATTGCATCGGTTAAATCCTTAATTCGATACACGTGTGCTCCTTGTTGAACAGCTTCACTATCTCGATAAGCAGATGACATTCCTGAGTTGAATGCAAAGGATGATGCATTTGTTGAATTACTAACTATGCAATTTCTAACCTCACTGCTATAGTTGAATTTTGCAAATTGATTGCTAGATGCATCTCCCTTTTGAACAATAAACTGATACATTCGTTATACCTCCATACTCTATATCATAATTTAACTGATATAGGTATTATAGAGAAGTTATAGCGATTTCATTCGGTTATTTAAAATTTTGTTAAATTTATTTTTATGCATATTCCTACGAGTTAACCCATCTAATACCAAAAGCTATTTTCTATCGTAATCCATCTTTGACATAAATAGCACATTTTCCATAGCCATATCCACGCATTGTTCTGAATTTACAACTTGTCTTGCATCCTTCATAACTTTCTGTAGTGCGATTCCAAACGCAATTGGCCATTCCGCCTGATCTGCTCAGTAACGACGTAGTCTAGGTTCCATAGAATCCCATACTGTCTTTAATGGCTTGACCATCTCAAAAGTATCAACATAGTTCCAAATGCGATAATCCACTTGCCCATTCCAATTCTGTGTTAACGTTAATCCTACCATTTGGCTCCTTTATATTATTTACTAGCCTATCATAAATTTCTTGTCCTGCAAGCTGTGCTCCGATCATTGGATTTTCTTTTCTCTTATAATATCATAACAAGTCAGAATAATAAAAAGGAGGACGCTATAGCAATTAAAATCGCTAGGCGCCCCCCTTGTACTTAAGGAACCATATTCAATTTAGTACGACAGCCCAAATCTATAAGTATTAATCCGGAAATCGTTCTGCAACCTGTAATAGCTTTGAATACACTTTCTGAAATAACTCTACTGCTTTTGGAGAAAAATGAGTTCCTGAACAACGAATAATCTCATCATAAGCATCCTTGGTTGACCATGCCTCTTTATAAGAACGTTTGCTAATGAGTGCATCAAACACATCAATAACGGCAACATAAGTTGCGTATTCATTGATTTCCTTTCCCTTTTTCTTAAGATATCCTGTTCCATCCCATTTTTCATGATGCTGATATGCAATCTCTCGGCCTAACTCCATCATCTCTCCTGGACATTCTTTTAAAAGTTTATACCCCTCCGTCACGTGAGTTTTAATTACCTCAAACTCCTCGCTTGTTAATTTTCCTGGCTTATCAAGGATTTCAGATGGAATCGCCATCTTTCCAACATCATGTAACATAGCTGCAAGAGAAAGCTCATCGCATTTCTTCTCACTAAGACCAAGCTCCTGTCCCATGATCTTCATATACTCACCAACACGATAGATATGCTGTCCTGTCTGTTCTGATTTGGATTCTGAAATCATTGCTAAGGAATGAACCAGTCGTTTTTGTGTCTCATGCATGTAGTAATTTAACTGCAAATTACTCAATACTTTTTCTGCATTTGTATACGCTATATGCATAATATCTAATATTTGCTGACTATGTATCTCTTCCTTCATATATAACTTTAAAAAACCAAGAAGTTTCTCCCTTGAGTAAAACTGCATCAAACACACTTTTTTATCATAAATGATCTTATGT
>JAQXNU010000059.1 GCA_029098165.1 Clostridiales bacterium | reverse complement strand
AAAAGAAAACGGGAATAGGAGAGTGTTTATGAATGCTAAAATGTTAGGATTTTTCAGTGGGTTTCCAACTCATCATTTTCCTGCCGATATCGTAAATCGGCTCAGGGATGAGTTGATCGTTCGTGATAGTCTTGTTTTTATAAGTGCATGGCCTTCAGATTATGAAAGAAATGATAGCGACTCAGAAGGGATGCATGGCATGTTTGAGGAATGCAATCTATCGTTTCAACGATTCAGCGTGATTGATAATAGAACCGATACGTTTGAGGCTAAGCGGCTGATTCGAGAGGCATCTTGCATATTTCTTATGGGCGGTCATGCAGTACAGCAATTTCAGCTGATTTGTGAGAAAGGCATATTTGAAGAAATTCAACATAGTTCTGCAGTTATATTAGGCGTGAGCGCAGGTTCAAGTAATATGGCTAAACGCTCTCTCGATATATGGGACTCTCCTGTGCCTTATGACGGTCTTGGACTAGCTGATATCACGATCAAAGCACATATAACAAAAGAAAATCAGGAATTGCTGCAAACGTTATTGCAGATTTCCAAAGAGCAAAATTTGCCCATTTGTGCTATGGAGGATGAAAGTGCCATTTTCGTCAGGGATGATGATGTTGAATACATAGGAAATATTTATTGGATAAATAGTGGGAAAATCAGTCTATTATCCCTGGAGACATTAAGGGGAAGGAAGTACCTATGAACACCTTAGATGCCATTTATCATAGGCGGAGCTGTAGAAACTATACGGATGAATTAGTAACGGAAGAAGAAATCAATATTATATTGCGAGCGGCTTTTTCCGCTCCTACAGCGGTCAATGCACAGCCTTGGGAGTATATTGTAATCACAGAGGAAGATATCTTAGACAAGATTAAGGAGAAAATGAATTTTGCAAGATACAATGCGCATACTGCAATCGCAGTATGTGGAAACATGAAGTTAGCATTAAAGGGACAGGATAAAGATTTATGGATCTGTGACTGTAGCGCTGCGATTGAGAATATGCTTCTTGCGGCAACTGACATTGGTTTGGGAAATCTGTGGATTGGAATATTTCCAATTGAATCTAGGATGGCGACCTTTCGAAAAATTCTAGATATTCCAGAACATGTGGTTCCATTAGGTATGGTTTATTTAGGTCATGCCGTAAACAAGGAAGAAGGACGCTGCCGATATCGGGAAGATGCAGTATTCTATCAAAAGTATGATCCAAACAGAAAAATGCGTAAAATAGCAAACCTGTAATTGGTCATTATAGTACATGAATGGAGTTAGAACGTTTAATAAGAAAGCCAAGGATATACATTGTAAGAAAAAATACAATGATATCCTTGGCTTAATTTAATGCCAAAAAGGAAGGCTATTAAAAAAGCTATTGACAAACTTCTGTTATAGGTGTATATATAACATATAAACAGTTGGTAAGAACTTAACATCAGTTTACATACATAAGTAGAGGAGGACTTCATGAAAATATTGCAAAATTCCGGAATACCCATTTACCAGCAGATTGCGGATCAGTTAAAAAGTGATATCTTAGCTGGAAAATATAAAGATGGGGAATATCTTCCCTCCATACGAGGTTTGGCGCAGAACCTTAAAATTAGCGTTATTACGACAATGAAAGCTTATGAGATACTGCAGGAGGAAGGACTAATCACTGCAATGCAGGGAAAAGGCTATTATGTTAATGCTCAGGACAGCGAGATGATCAAAGAACAGCATATGAGAAAAGTGGAAGAATCGTTAACAGAAGCTATTCATGCAGCAAGGATTGCAGAACTGACCAATAGTGAATTGTTGAAAACATTAGAAGCATTATTAATGGTTGATGAAGAAGAATAGGAAGGTGTGACATGATTATGGAATTAGAATATATCATTCGTGGAAAAGACTTAAGAAAGAATTTTAAAGGATTTGAACTAGAAATCGATGATCTTAAGATACCAAAAGGGTTTGCGACAGCACTAATTGGTGAGAATGGAGCGGGAAAGACAACATTGTTAAATATGATGTCGGGAATCCGTTTAGACTTTAAGGGCGAATTTACATACTTTGAGAAAGAGAACAATATTGATGCTGATCAAGTAAAAGAGAGAATTGGTTATACAGGACCGAATAATTTCTTTCTACCACATTGGACAATTCAACAGGTGAGAGAAATCTGTAAACTTTTATTTGATAATTTTGATGAGAAAAAGTTTGATAGTATTTGCGATGCATTATGTATTCCAGTTGGCAATGCGAAAAATGTTAAGAGTTTATCTGATGGTAATCGAATGAAATTAATGTTAGCAACGGTATTAGCGAGAACTACGGATCTGCTGATCTTAGATGAGCCAGCATCTCCGTTAGATCCATTGATGCGTGACAAATTATGTGAGATCATCCGTCAGTATATTAGTAATGGAGAAGGAGAACGAAGCGTTTTCTTCTCTACGCATAATATTGCTGATATGGAGAGTGTCACGGATTATGCCATCATTATGGAGAAGGGGAAAGTCGTGGAAGAAGGTTTTGTCGAAGACTTGAAAGAAAAATATATTTTAGTAAAAGGCGAAACAGAGGATTATGTGAAAGCATCGAAGGTATTGATCGGAAGCAGCAAGAGTAACTATGGGTTTGAGGGCTTATGTTTGAGTGACAAACTAGATCAGCTTGCTGGAATTAATGTAGCATATGAAACACCTACATTATCTCAGATTTGTGTTGGCATCATGAAAGAATATACTTCTTTAAAGATGGATCTTTAGAAGATAAGGGGGATAATTATGTTTCGAAGTTACAATGCTTTTTCACCAAAAATATATAAGGCCGTCATGTGGATCATTTATCCATTCCTTGCAATCATCTGCTGTATCTTAGTGCAGAATGGGTGTTTTGGTCTCGTTACAGAAAAAGGCTATCATTATATGGTATCTGCGAATCTTTTATGCAGTAGTATTGTTATCATAGAAGTTATGGGGGATTACTGGTTATTTAGTGGAATCCAATCAAAGAATGCAAATCATATGGATTTCCTAAAAAGTTCGAAAAGAGGAAGACAATTTTTTAGAGATGCAATAGTAAGCGATATCATTCGTAGATTTACTGTAATAGTGGTTTTAAATGTTGCGAATCTAATAATTGGAACATGCATTTTTAACTATCAATCTGGAGGCATAGAAGGAATCTTACTTATTACGACTTATGGCTTATGTTGTTATACATTTAGTACATTTGCGGTTTTTATCTCAAGATATGGACAAATATGGTATATCAATATGGGAATTGGTTATATAGGCAATGTAGTGGCAATGATAGCAATCCTAATTATTTCTACAATTAAGTTACCTCTTTGGATCTGGGTATTTATCTATTGTATGTCTAGTATTGTTGTTACCATTCTTGCAGTAAAAGTTGCAATTAAGAAAGTGGAGGACAGTTATTATGATCAAAGATCTTAAGTTCGCATTTAAATGTATGAAATATGCTTATAATAAAAAAATGATATGTGGTATGTCACTTGCATTTATAGTATTAGGCGGGATTCAATTTTGTTCTGGAAGACCTTTAAACTATATTGTTGGCGGATACATGTTATTTGCTGCACCATGTTTATTGTGTCAGATGTATCAGGTGACAAATATGTCGAAATTGGTAGCATCTTCACCAAAGAAGCGAACAATGCAGATTCGTATTTTAACACTGTTAAATCTGTTAGCCGTACTTCTTGGATTTATATTATTCAGTTTTGGTATGTATATCGTATATCGTAAGAATCAATGTCCAGTGGAATCGATAGGGTATATATATATCATCCAAGGGGTTATGGATATTATAATGTTAATCTATATGGCATTTTCCTATAAACATTACATCATTTCATCAATTATCTTTTTTTGTGCTTTCATGGCGGCCTTTGCTGGTTCAATCGGTATTGCAGGAGGAGATTTAAGCAAATTTAACATTTCCGTTCCTGTAGGTGTTGGAATTGCATTCGTATGCATCTTGATTGGAAGTTTCGCATTTTATTATGTTTCAAAATTAGTTTATAAAGCGCCTATGGATAAGTATGCAATTGCAACCCAGTTAAGAAGTGAAATCTAGGGAAAAGGGACTGTAAGAAAACAGAGATCTAAGCCAAATTATAGTATACTTTCGCGACTCTCTTTTCATTGCTCTTATTGCTGTTTTTACAGCCCCTTTTATATTGTCAAAAGTGTCAGAATAAGTTTCTCTATTTCTAATCACCGAAATAATAAGAAAACATATAATAGAGTATCAATAAGTTTTATGGAAACTACTTGACAACTATCTTATTGATACTTTATAATCAAATAATATTATTCTTGAGAGAGTAGTTAGCACGTGACGTGTGATATGTCAACATACTGGTCAAAGATTGACCTGGCATATCTTAAATAACGAGACTCATGCATGGTACATTTATTTGTGCTGCATTGAGCCTTTTTTTATGCCTGAATGCAGCATGCATTTGGGCATATTTTATGTAAGATTGTAGATGATCTATCATAGAGTGCCAAATTCAAAATGTACAGAACATAATGAATATGAAATGAAAGAGGAGAATGTTATGGGAATTATTGAGTTACTATTGTTGGCAGTTGGATTATCAATGGATGCATTTGCAGTGTCCGTATGCAAAGGCTTAGCAATGAAGAAAATTGATTTTAAGAAGGCTGCGATCTGTGGAATTTGGTTTGGTGGATTTCAGGCATTGATGCCGATGATCGGATATTTACTAGGGGCACAATTTGCCGGTTATGTCACTTCCTTTACTCCTTGGATCGCATTTGTCTTATTAGCGTTCATTGGTGGAAATATGATAAAAGAGGCATTTTCGAAAGAGGAAGAAGAACCGAATGTTAAGTTGGATGTGAAAACAATGTTTATCATGGCAGTTGCAACGAGTATTGATGCACTTGCTGTTGGTGTAACCTTTGCTTGTGTTCCTGTTCAGGTAGTGGCTACCTGGAGTATTTTATTAAATACGGTATTAGCAGTCTGCATCATTGGTGTTGTTACTTTTATCCTTTCTTGTATTGGAGTAAAGGTTGGCAATGTATTTGGAAGTAAGTATGAAAAAAGAGCAGAACTTGTTGGTGGAATCATCTTAGTCTGTCTAGGAATTAAAATTTTGTTAGAGCATCTTTTATAGTGAAATGAAAGAAAGAGAAGTTAGAGGATATTCTTTAACTTCTCTTTTCTGTATTCAAAAAAAGATTGTATGTTGATGATTGAAATGATAATATTATCTCATAAATACGAAAGTAGTGAGGTAAATAACCAATGACAGAAAATTCATTAAAAATTACATATAAGATTTATTTCGAAGCAGAAGATATTAAAGAATCAAGAATCATTTCCAGCAGATCCTTTGTAAAGAACTTTTTTGAAAACTGTGGAAGCGTATATTTTCAAAATGTTGAGATAGATGATGAGTGTGATTTAGAAGATTATTTCTTACGTTTATATGTTGATCGTGTGATTGAAGAAGAGGAATGTTCTTCACCAGAAGATGCGGAGAACTTTATTACAGATATGGCAGAGTTCTTAGATAAACTTGCAGAGAGTCAGTCATTTATGCAGATGGAGGGATCCTTTTCTTTAGAGTATAAAGGAAAGAAAGAGTCTTATAAATTTAATTCGGAAGAAGGGTGCGACTACTGCGATTTTGCAGAAGCATAATTAACTTGGTTTCGAGAGAGGAGTAGATACTATGATACTTAATTTTAATGAAATACCAGTGACATCGTTGAAAAATTTTTATGGAGGAGAGAAAGAACTTTCTGCTCATATGCATCGGGATGAGAAAAATAAGATATTACATGGAACCTTAGCTCCAGGAGCAACCATTGGCTTACATACGCATGAGACGAGCAGTGAGATCATTTATTTCTTAGAAGGAACAGGAAAGGTCATTTATGACGATGGGGAAGAAAACGTTCAGGCAGGAGTATGTCATTACTGTCCGAAGGGGCATTCTCATAGTCTGATTAACGACGGTAAAGAGAACCTAGTATTTTTTGCCGTTGTTCCAGAACAATAAATAATAAAAATAGGATTATGATAGAAGGAGTTAAAACTATCATAATCCTATTTTTCATCTCCGTAAAGAATTGCTGATGAAGGCAGTTATTCGTTTATGGTAGTAGCCGTTTCAGGTACGGTTGCTTCTTCTGGCAGATCAATCTCTTTTGCATCTGCATGTGATAAGGTGCGAGAAAAGAGGTAGGTCACACCAAAGGTAATTGCAGAAACAAAGAGATATAGGAAGATTAAGTTTGCTTTAAATGTTTCATATAAGAATCCAAAAGCGATGGAGCCGATTGGCATAAGAGCGGTGCTGATAGCGGTAACCAGTGCCATAACCTTACCCATCTTATCTTGAGGAGTATGTAACTGTAAGAAGGTCATAAATACAATATTGACGATTGCGATAAATAAGGCTAAAAGAAAACCGGTAATCGTAAATAATACATAAGATAAGTAATTAATCTGATCCCCAGTGCTCAAAAAACTTAGTGTAGTTGCTCCCATTGCAATTACAACAAAGGCAATGCTAATAAAATGTACATAGGTCTTTCGAAACGGAATTTTCTTTTGGGCCACGCCAACTAGCATAGAACCAATAATCATACCAACACTTAAGAACGCTTCGCTAATGCCATACATTCCATCCGTTACATGAAAGATAATCTTTTCTACATAAGGAACGCCAACCGTATAAATCGGAGTTAAGAATAGGTTGCTCGCACAGGCGAAAAGCAAGATTTTAAGGATTAATTTCTTTTCGCATATTAAATAAGTAAAGGTATGTCTGATATCTTTGGTAAAGGTAATGAGAATATTTCCTTCTAGTGGGGTCTTTGTATAAGGAATCGTTAGAAATAGTTCCATCACTGCCGAGAGGAAAAAACTAATGATATTAATTGTAAATATACTCTCAATACCGAAGAGGCCATATAGAAAACCAGCAGCAATTGGTCCGATCAAAGCAGTAATCGCAGAAATCTGAGTTACAATACCATTCGCCTTTCCCAAGTTTTCTTTGGCGACAACGGCTGGGATACTGGCACGTACCGAAGGATCATAGAAACTTTGAATGACTCCGAGTGTACAGGTTAAGATTCCAACCAATACTACTTGATGAGTATTCTGACCGATCAGTAGCGCAAAAACAAATAAGAGGGAAGCAGAAAAGAAGTCTAGAATCACCATGATGTTCTTTTTGCTTAAACGATCTGCAATCGCACCACCAAAAGGAGCAAGAATAATTGAAGGAAGCACCGAAATCGCAAGTATGGTGGAGAAGATGGCAGCAGATCCTGTTAGGTCTAAAATATACAAAGATAGAGCATACCGCTGCAGTGAGTTGCCAAGGAGAGAGATTAATTGACCGATGGCTATGATAGTAAAGTCTTTGCTAAATAATTTGGATGATGAGGTTGTTGTTTTCATGATCAATCCTTTCTTAAAAAAGTGAACCAAAGTTCAGTTACTAATTGGATTATAATACCAGATGTTTAGAATGTCAATATATAAAAATGAACTAAAGTTCATTTTTATTGACGAATGGTCAAATATGTATTATTATCAATATAAAACAGGAATTACAAGTATTAGAAAAAAATGAGGGGTAATAGTATGGCTGAGAATAGAACAACAGAACAGCAAAAAAAGGTACAAAAGCGTACGATTGAAAGTCGTGAGAAGTTGTTAAAGGCGGCATTTGAATTATTTGCAGAAAAAGGCTATTACTATACAAACACAAAAGAAATCGTAAAGCGTGCAGGAATATCCATTGGGAATTTTTATAATTATTTTAAAGATAAAGCAGATATTTACGTGACATTAGCAACTCAGTATGTGGAGAATTCTCTTGCGAATGTGGTCAAATTAATGGAAGATATCGCTCCACTGAATAAAGAGGAGGCATACGTATTTTTATCCGAGTATCTTCATAGCCAGTTACTTCGAGTGTACGATACGAATCGTTTCTTTGATGAAGCCAATGTATTGGAAAAAGAGAATGAGCAGCTACGAACGATGCTTCTTGAAAAAGAAGAAATGGTAGTATCCGTTTTAGAAGAACACTTAAAAAAACATAGAAAACCGGTGAAAAAAGCATCGTATGCAGCAATGGCGAGGTTGCTATATGTAACGGTAAATGATGTTTCTATTGATATCTCAAGAATTAAAGATGAGACGAGAAGAGAGGAATATATCGAAGCATTAGCTAATTTTATTATCAACTATGTTTATGACTAGCTGGAGGGCGTATGGAGATAGAGCAGCTAAATATTTTTTGTGAATCAACAACTCAGTGGTTTAGCAACACGCTAGGAAAACCAACGAAAGTGCAGGAAAAAGCTTGGCCAGCAATTGCAAAAGGACAAGATACGTTAGTAGTTGCCCCAACGGGTACTGGTAAAACACTCTCTGCATTTTTAGTATTTATTGATCAATTAATGGAAAAAGCAAGCCGTAATGAATTAGAAGAAGAGCTGCAGCTCATATATATTTCACCATTAAAGTCACTGGCAGGAGATATTCGAGAGAATTTAAATAAACCCTTAGCAGGAATTCAAGATATCGGAAGACAGAATGGAGAACACAGTTGTCCGATTAAAGTGGCACTGCGAACAGGGGATACCACTCAAGCGGAACGACGTAACATGATCAAACATCCGCCACATATTTTGATTACAACTCCAGAATCGCTCTATCTGCTATTAACAAGTAAGTCAGGAAAAGGACTTTTGCATACAGCTAAGGCTGTGATCATCGATGAACTTCATGCTCTGATCGATACAAAACGAGGGGCCCATCTGATGCTATCGATTGCACGATTAGATGCTCTATGTCAAACGCCATTGCAACGAATTGGTCTATCCGCAACCATCCAGCCACTTGAGGTTGCAGCCAATTATCTATCTCCTCAAAAAGCTGTGATCGTAGCACCGAAGATGAGCAAAAGGCTAAAGTTATTTGTTACAAGCCCATTGTCGTCGGACACCGGAATTGTAAAGAAAACAATATGGGAAGAATTAGCTAGAAAAGTATATGATCAATGCTTAAGATCACGGAGCGTCATCGCATTTGTGGAAGGAAGAAGATTTGCTGAAAAGCTTGCATACTATGTCAACGAACTTGGAGGAGAAGGCTTTGCACGAACCCATCATGGAAGTATGTCAAAAGAACAGCGTTTTGAAGTGGAACAGGCACTAAGGGATGGGCAATTACGGCTGTTATGTGCTACTTCCTCCATGGAACTTGGGATTGATGTTGGCGAAATTGATCAGGTATTTCAGATTGGCTGTCCACGATCAATCTCCAGCACCTTACAGCGCCTTGGTCGAGCCGGACACAATCCGAGAAGAGTCAGTACCATGCAGATGTTTCCGCGAGTACCGATTGAAGGTTTATATTGTGGTATTACGGCTGAGGTAGCGAAGAAAGGTATGGTGGAGACATGTAAGCCACCCAAACATTGTCTCGATGTATTAGCGCAGCATCTTGTATCAATGGCAACAGGAGATGGATATGAAGTAGCTGACGTGATGCCAATCTTAAAACGTACTTACAATTTCGCAGAAGTAACCGAAGAGGAATTAAATAATGTG
This sequence comes from Clostridiales bacterium, assembly GCA_029098165.1. Lineage (GTDB taxonomy): Bacteria > Bacillota > Clostridia > Lachnospirales > Lachnospiraceae > Lachnoclostridium. Next base: position 1,227 of record JAQXNU010000059.1, on the reverse strand, counting down.
TTGTGTATGTTAGCAGGAGACTATGAGCACGATTGCGATATTCCAGTCCGCCCAAGAATTCTGTATGACCGAATCCATCAGCAGGTACATGGCGATGTATATAGCAGAATGTTAGCGATTTCTGCAGCAGGTACGATACCAGACCGTGGGATGTATACCGTAAAGTCACAGGATGGAGTAAAACTAGGAGAACTCGATGAAGAGTTTGTCTTTGAGGCAAGAGTTGGAGAAAAATTTCTATTAGGAACGTTTTCCTGGAGGATTGATAAGATTGACAAGGATTCTGTAATCGTATCTCCATCTAGCACAACCAATGCAAAACTTCCATTTTGGAAGGGGGATATGAAAGGTCGGGGAATGCAGACAGGAATTGCATTTGGAAGTATCTTTCGTGAATTAAACAAAGCGGCAGATCAAGACAAGTTATTCGATAAATTAAGTAATCTTGGCTTGGATGAAGCTTGTGCTCAATCGGCAGAGGAATTCTTAAAGCGTCAAATACAGGTAACTCAAGTACTTCCGGACGACCAGACGATCGTAGTGGAGCATTTTAAAGATGAGACAGGAAACTATCAGTTGATGGTACATTCTGTTTTTGGACGTCAGATTAATGAGCCACTTGCCTTTTTAGCATTGCAGACAGCAAAGAAACTAACTTCACGGAATATCATGCATGTGGACGATGATGATGGATTTTTACTGTTTCCTTATGATGGGTTAGATCTACCAGAAGGGTTGATGTATCAGATTTCGCCGATTCACGCAGAACAAACTTTAGAAGCAGTATTATTATCGACACCAATTTTTAATATGATCTTTCGGTATAATGCAGCACGTGCTTTAATGATGGGAGTTCGAAATAGTTCTAGACAACCATTATGGGTACAGAGAATGAAAAGTGCACAGATGCTGGATGCTTTGATTCGCTATCCAGACCATCCGTTGATGGTGGAAACCAAACGAGAATGTCTGGAAAATTATTGGGATGTTAAAGGAGTAATCCGAATTATCAAAGCAATTCAGACAGGAGCCATTAAGGTTCATGAAGTTAGTTTAGAACTACCATCTCCGATGTCTTATCCATTTCGGCAGCAATCAGTGGGAGCGATGATGTATGATTATGCTCCATCGACCTTATCCATTCAGACCTATGCGACGGAACTGTTAGAGGAAGCAGACATGATTGTTCCAGCACCCGAAGAATTAGAGCGAGTATCGTTGCGAACA
>JAQXNU010000058.1 GCA_029098165.1 Clostridiales bacterium | reverse complement strand
CGAATTATTAATAAACGAATACAGATTCATCGATTTGTAAGCAATATGCTGGTGTGCTGTATTATAGCTATTGTAACTACTTTGATCATGAGGATACCTGGGATTCATGGAGATATGGAACCAATCATTGCAGGCTCGATTATGCCAATGTTACCTGGTGTGGCTCTGACGAATGCATTTCGTGATACCTTACAGGGGGATTATGTTTCAGGAACCGCACGTTTAGTAGAGGCAATTGTCATTGCAGTATCGTTAGCGATTGGTATTGGTGCGGGTCTTGCAGTTGGTAAAGCGATTCTAGGAGGTGTGCTATGATCATGGTACAAGTCCTTGCTGCTTTTGTTGCTGTATTTACAATTGCAATGGTTCAAGGAGTTCCGAAAAAGTTTTTGTTCTGGTGCGGTATCAATTCAGCTGTGAGCTGGTTAATCTATATGATCTGTCAGGATGCAGGAATGAGCATTGCTTTCAGTACTCTGATTTCAACCTTAGCAGTAGCATTGATCTCTCATATTTTTGCAAGAATTTTTAAGTCACCGGTAACGGTATTTCTAATTCCAGGAATTCTTCCGTTGGTACCTGGTGTAAATACGTATCGAATTGTATACTATTTAATTCAAGAAGATAGTGTAAAATCATCTTATTATTTCAATCTTACGTTACAGATTGCAGGTATGATTGCAATCGGTATTTTTATCATCGATACGATATTTAAAATCATATCTTCAATAGCACGGAATAAACGTATTCAAATTCTACAGCAGTTGATTCGATTGCATGAGGAAAAGAGAGCGATTTCTGAAATCAATGAGCAAGAGATCATAGAAAAAGCAAGAATCTTAAATGAAGAGATTGCAAGAAGAAACGAAGAGAATTATATACCGAAAGATTAAGAAAATAAGATAATGAACCGAAAATGGGACAATTTTCAATAATGAGATAAGATAAGGGATAAGAGGAGTAAATAAGCAAATGAAAATAACAGTAGTATGTGTAGGAAAAATTAAAGAAAAATATCTGACTATGGCAATCGATGAATATTCCAAGCGTCTTAGTCGTTATTGTAAACTTGAAGTAATTGAATTACCGGATGAGAAGACTCCTGATAATGCCTCTGAGGCTGAGGAGTTGCAGATCAAGAAGAAGGAAGGCGAGAGAATTCTTAAGAATATCAAGGATTCCGCTTATATCATTGCTCTAGCGATAGAAGGAAATATGTTATCTTCGGAAGAATTAGCATCTAAGATGGAAGACTTGGGAGTTAAGGGAGAAAGTCATCTGGTATTTGTCATCGGTGGATCGCTTGGTTTGGATAAGGATGTACTGGATCGTGCTGATTACAAGCTAAGTTTTTCTAAGATGACATTCCCACATCAGGTAATGAGAATGATATTACTAGAACAGATTTATCGAGGGTATCGAATTAATTGCGGGGAACCGTACCACAAATAGGGGAGAGTTTCACCAAAATAGAAATGTAAATTAAATAAAGTTAGCTAAAAAGAGCTAACATATCTTGAAGAGAGAGATTGAGTTATAGACAACGATTTGGACACCGTAAATTGTTATCTTCGGTACCAATCCCTTATTATATGATACGGATCAGAATGGTGTTTCGGATGGAGATGAGGATTTCGATCTAGATGGATTAACCAACAGTTACGAGATTAGCATTGGTTCGAATCCAATCAGTTGCGATTCAGACGGTGATGGATTATATGATAATCAAGAACTAGAGTTTAAATCTAGCCCATTGTTAAAAGATACTGATCAAGATGGAATTTCTGATTATGATGAATATCAAATGAAATCTAATCCATGTGTGAACGATGCCAATACACAGGTGGTTAAAAATTACGATAACAAGTCGTTTAATATTGGTGTTCTTCCTGTTGGTATCAAAGTAGAACTTGATGCTACTTATGCACAGCATGCAACATTTAGTGTAGAAGTATCGGAAAATAAATTGTTGGATTGTAATATTCCAGGATATCTTGGAAATGCTTATGACTTAACGATCGATGGCGGATTTAATAATGCAAGATTGACGATGGTATTTGATTCGGAACTTCTAAAGACGAGTGATTTTATGCCAGCGATTTTTTATTTTAATGAAGAAACTCAGATGTTAGAGGAAGTAGATGGACAAACCATTTCTGGCGATGAAGTAACTGTAAACCTAAAGCATTTTTCAACTTATGTACTATTAAATAAAACTGAGTTTAGTAAGGTCTGGAAAAATGAAATTTTAGCACCAAATACCCAATCAAAAAGATTAAGAATAGGTTTTGTTGTCGACACATCAGGTAGTATGAATTCTAGTAAGATGAATACTGCTAAGACTGTATTAAGAAATTTCGTAAATGATCTTGGAGATAATGATGAAGCTACAATTATTCGATTTAGTAAAAATTCCACGGTTGTAGTACCATTAACTTCTTCTAAAGAAAGCCTTATTAATGGAATCAATACGTTATCAGGTAGTGGATTAACTTCAATTTACTCTGGAATTGATAGCGCGTTGCAGCAATTATCTACACCAAGCACAGATTCTTTTGATACAATTGTCGTTTTGACTGATGGTTATGATGAGCCTTCTGTATCTTATGAAGATGCCTATAGCAGTTTGTTGACGACTGCTGTTGACAAGAAAATAATCATTTACACGGTAGGAATTAGTACAGTTGACGAGAATCTTTTAAAGAGGGTTGCTAGTGAGACTGGAGGCAAGTATTATCTTGCTAGTGTAGTAAGTGATTTGCAAGATTGCTTTGATGATTTAAAGAAAGAAACGATTGACTATACAACCGATTCGAATCAAGATGGAATCTCGGACTATTATACAAAACAGTTATGTAATGGCACTTTACGTGCAGGTGTTGGAAGCCGTGTTTTTGGTTCTGCATCTTATGAACAGGTTCAGGCGAATAATGATTATGATGGAGATGGTTTGCTAAATGGGGATGAAATCAAAATAACAAAACAAGGCGATCGTGTTTATGTAAAATATATTTGTAATCCTACACGAAAAGATTCAGATTTGGATTCTTATTCGGATGCTGCTGAAGTAAATTCTATGGGTACTGATCCGCTTGATGATAATATGGTGTACTCTCCATATTTAGCAGATTTGCTCATCAATGATAGCAATTATGTTTCTACAAAGTATCGTGATATATATAGAAATGATTGGTCTGAACGTGCTAGTGCTTGGATTGGTAACAATATTTTTGGTACTTCCTATGACCAGACAAGAATATATGAATCTGCACTGATTGATTATTTTACTGACATCAATGTAGGTTTAAAAGAGGAAAGTAAGAAAGAACAAGCACAGTCTTTGGCTTATGAATTTTCAAAACAGGTATCAAGTGCAATCGGTAGTTATTGTGATTATTATGGTAGAATCAATGGATCTGCTTCTGATATCCTTGGGAATCTTGAAAAAACAGTTAGTACCTTGGAAGGAAAATGGTTGACAGCATCAGTGGATAATTTTGCAAGTATCGAAGAGTACTATAAGTATACCGATGATTTATATGCTGAGTATCGTCAAGCACAACAAGCAATTCCAGGGTTAAAGAAACAATTAAAAATCAATGATAAATTTAAAACAGGAACTAGAGTTACGAATGTACTAACAATTGTAACTGCATTTATTGATGTTGGAATGGATTGCAAGGCTAACTATGACGAATATCTTAATTTTAAAGCAGATTTGGATGTTATCCAGAAAAATATCTATATCTTGGATCTAATTATATCGGAAACGGAAGACAGTCATTTGCGCGATGCTGCGATTAACATTAAGAAAGCTCTTGCAGAAGATCTAAATAATGGTACTACTACATTCTGGAGTTCTTCTCAGTTTAAGACAGGAACAGTTGTAAATTCTTTTTTTGGTAATCTTGCGCATACAGTAATTGCCTTGATTCCTTATGGATGTTATGTTGAACTTGCGAGAGGTATTTTAGATTATATCACAAATATTTCTGGCGTTTCATACGAATGTGTGAAACTATATAGTATTTCATCCGCTGCTGAGATCATGGCTAAGAGTTTCAGAAATCGTCTAAATGCTGATTCTTTAACTGATAAAAATGGCTACCATTGTGCTCCTAGCATACGAGTCATCTATAATAATCCAGGTGTAGCGTTAAATAAAATGATCAATCTTGCTTATGCTAGAATTGCAAGGGAGAAGCAGATGAAGAAAGCAAATGAAGCTAATACCTGGATTTTAGAATGGTATTTTAGAGACTTTAAATTTAGTAGTGATACTTGTGACAGTAACATAGCTAATTGTGATATAATTATTAAGAGTAATATAGAGCGTTTGCAGATTTTATCTTACTAATAGAAATATTAAACGTTCGTGGATATATTATATTAAGGAGAAAGTTTATGCGACTCAATTATAATTTGGATGCAATAGCAAATCTGGTAAGATTACCACCCAGAATTATGACATACATTAATTTTGAGAAATCGATGGTTTCATTGGAGTTTCGTACTGAGAATGTATTGTTTCCAAGAAAGTTTAAGAATACGGTAATTCAAAAACAAGATATTCTCGAAACAAAGTTTGGAAGTCGAGTAGTTGTAAACTGTACAGAAATTTATGTGATTTTTGCGATTATACTCATGTGTTGGGCTGTTAATGTTGGGATTTATGCAGAACCATTTACAGATGATATGATTAGCTACATATGTTTAAGTCTGATTGAAGCTGTACTGGTTAACATAGTTTTCTTTCGATTGATTCTTAGGATGAGAATGATCATAGTAAAGATGAAAGATGGCAGCAACTATTTTATTCCTTGGAAGGGTAACTTATTATCTAGGGTGTCTGCAGAAGAGAGAAGAGAAGTCGAGGAGATTAGATTTCAACTTGAGCATGATGGAGAATAGTGTTGCACGAGTGATGAGGGATTAAGGAGACGATGGAATTTATCGTGCCAAACATAAAGAGTGAACTATAGACAGGCTTTTTGTCTATGGTTACACTCTCCTTTTGATACGATACGGGGAACCGTACCACAAGTAAGGGGGAGTTTTACTGAAAAAGGGTAATATAGACATATAAAGTAATACAATTGTATGGACAACAACAGATATAGTTTAAATTATGAGATTTATTTAACTATATTTTGTTAATTGTATCTAATACGTGATCATTATATGGTATCGGATTAGCTACGGTATGTAATTGTTCAAACATGAAAAAGAGTGAGTCGAGATTAGCAGTGAAGAGATGCTTCTTACACAGAGACTTCTCTTTTTTTTACTTTCAAGATATTACACATGACATTAATATAGTAAGAGAATGTAAATGTTCTAGATAGAGTTGTTGATGAGAAGATAGAATTCTATATAAAAGAACATTAGTAAATATAGTTACAGTGGAGAAAACAGGATAGTGCAAAACCTATCTAGACGGGATGATTGTCTAGAAACCATGATTATTCGCATGTATGCAAGTGGCGTATCAACTCGTGAAATTGCTGGAATGATCGATAAACTTTATAGCAACTCTTACAGTGCTGCAACTGTAAGCAACATTACTGACGTAGCAATCGAGGAAATCGATCAATGGCATAACCGAACACTTAAGACACGCTACAGTGTTATCTATATCGATGTTCTTCATATCAAACTCAGACTAGATACCGTATCTAGTGATGCCGTATATTTTATCCTAGGTGTTGACGAGGATGGTTACCGTGTATATCCTAAAGTTGATATTCAACGCTGTATGGTTCATAAAGTAAGAAATGCAATCCGCAACATTCGCAAGAAAGATATCAATGAATTTACCGCTGATCTAAAGTTTATTTATGAATCTCCAAGCTATGATCAGTGTAAGATTGCACTTGATGAATTTTCGACAAAATTGAGCAAATCTTATAAACGTTTAGTAGAATCCTGGTCATCTAAGAAACTCAGAGGTTTCTCTAGCAGTTATGATTCCATTCAGGATATGTTCACTGAGAGGTACTCGTAATTTATTTACACAAAATTCTTGACACTACCATTAATTCTACCTCGAATATGATGATTCATTTATAGATAAAATAGTAAATGCAAATAATAGTAAAACTCTCCTTTAGATACAGTGTGGGTAACCATACCATAAATAGAGGAGAGATTTACTAAAAGTATAAAAAACATGTAGGATGGAGAATATCATGAACAGACGTGAGATTATGGATGTTTTAGAAGAGGCTATGGAAATAGGAAAAACAGTTATCCCGAAGGGGAATGTTGCTACGTACATTCCAGAACTTGCCAAGGCAGATAAGCACAAGTTGGGAATTTGTTTGCATACAGTAGACGGCAGCTTTTATAGCATTGGTGATTATGAGGAACGTTTTACGATACAGAGTATTGCCAAGGTTATTACTCTTTGCAAAGCATTAGAAGAATTTGGCGCAGAATATGTATTTGAATTTGTTGGAATGGAACCGTCTGGAGAAGCTTTTAATTCCTTGGTAGAACTAGACCTAAAACATAACAGACCATTTAATCCAATGATAAATTCAGGTGCTATTACTGTTGCAAGTATACTGTTGGAAAAGTGTTCGTTTGAAGACATGGTAGTGTATACCCAAAAGGTATGTCTGGATGAACAAATCAGTCTGGATATGGAAACTTTTCAGTCCGAAATGGCTCACAGCTCCAGAAATCGCGCAATCTCATATCTGCTTGAAAGTAAAGGAATTATCAAAACTAATGTAGAGAATAGCCTTACATTCTATTCGCAGATGTGCTCGTTAAATGTTTCTGCCAAAAGTCTGGCTAATTTTGGACTAATTTTGGCTAATGATGGAGTAAACCCAGAAAACGGAGAGAGGCTGATCAGTAGTTGGGTTGCCAGAATAGTAAAAACGATAATGCTAACTTGCGGTATGTATGATGGCTCTGGAGAGTTTGCTGTTTTAACTGGAATCCCAACGAAAAGTGGTGTTGGAGGCGGATTGGTCAGCGTTGCTCATGGCAAGCTTGGAATAGGGGTATATGGACCGGCACTAGATGACAAAGGAAACTGCATAGCAGGCTGTGAGCTTTTGAAGTATGTTTCTAAACATTTGGATTTGCATTTGTTTAACAC
>JAQXNU010000057.1 GCA_029098165.1 Clostridiales bacterium | reverse complement strand
AACACCAAAAGCAGCTCTTTCCGGGTATCTTCATACAATACGAAAATGGGTTCCTGATGAGCCAGTTATTCATATCGATGATAGTGATATCATCAAGCCCGACGGATACAAGTTCGAAGCACTGGGACTTGTTCGGGATGGTTCCAAAAGCACCAACACAAAAAATGTCTATGAGAAAGGATATCATGTAACTGAAGCTTGTGTCATGACATCGAGTAATAATGGAAGCAATCCCAATTAAAATCATAACAATCCCCATCATGATATCGATTGGCTTTAAAGTTGGAAATTTGATGTAAACAAGTTCGTTTAAATATGTACTACCATATTGATTACCACTGATATATTTGATTCCATTAATTAAATCTATTATTGCTGCAAAAAATAAGGCAAAATAGATTAAAAACTTATATCACTTCATAGGTAGCTCATCATAAATAGGTTCTTGCATTACATTATTATTCACTTCATTTAACTCATTCATCCTAACCCCTCCTAACTAATTTAGTAATATTCTACTTTTTTACCTTTTTATGTCAATTTGTACTTCTGCACTATGACAAAACAAAAAAGACCTCTTCCATACGGAAAAGATCTCATCCATTTTCAATTTTTAATTATTCATAAAACGTTTAAATTCGTCTTTTCCATACTTTGAGCTATACATTTCTTTATTTAACGTATAAATTTTGTCTTCAAGTTCTCTCTTTTTTGTAGATAAAAGCGGATCACATCGTAGAGTACTAGGTGGAAACAGAGAATTTAGATCATACGATAATTGGATTAAATCCTGATAACTTAAACTATCGCAAACTTCCAATCTACGTTTTACCGACTTTTGTTGCATAAATAGTTCTATGTCATCATAACAATCCAACTCTTTATCACATTTTTCTCTACCAATCTGTTTTACGTTATTACCTACTGTAATATCCACTTCCTTTTTATTCACTTTGGGAAACCTGTTAACAGAATATCTGGGCATGTTAACGTACCTCCTTTACACAACACTTTATGTATCGTCCAAACAATTCCCAGCAATTAATTAAAGTAAATTCATTCTGCATTAAATCTACAATTTTCTTCTCCACGGAGTTTGCACTCGCTCTCTCATGATCTGGTACATTGATTACCTTATGGGCAACTTTCTTAGCATCAATGACATAAATAACAGGAAAAAAAGCTTCATATGTTGCATTGGCACAAATTAAGTTAATGAATTCAAATTGTCGTTGCGTAATCGTCCCATTATCTAATTTATGCTTTGCTCCTCTTAATATACCATTTACATTGCTCTGCACTTCCTGTGTATGAACATCTCCCGTTGTAATCTGTTCTAAATATCTTGTTAGTATCGTTTTCGGATTCGACGTTGGCGGCTGTACAATTGAATCAAATTCCGTGGTACACCACACAAAATGTACATTGTCATAAAAATCGTGAGCAATTTTCCAAGCCAAAAGCGTTCCCACAGAATAATAAACCGAGCTACCTGACACCTTGACATCCCCTTACTATATTATAGACAAACTTTCCCTACTTGTTACGTTCTTTTCAATCCTATCTGAACAATGATAGAATCATTATAACACATATTGTTAATATTTTACAATATGCTTGTACCAGTTTTTCTCTTGACTTTTTTTATTTCAAATAGTATAGATAAAGTACATCTACAATAATTGAAAGTAAAATCATGCCTGCCCAAGTAAATAACCATAAATGCTATAAGGAGAATCAATGAATCATATTTATAAAACTTCAGATCTTGCAAAAGCATTTGACGTACATACCAATACCATTCGTTTATACGAAAAATGGCGATTAATCAGTAAACCAGAAAGAACAAAGTCAAACTATCGTATTTATACCGATGTTCATTATCTACAAATTAGTATATGTCGCTGTATCTTTGGACATCCATTTACTACTCATCGCATACGACAATATAGCAGAAAACTTATTTCTGCTGCTTATGACTGGAATATTCCTCTTTGTCAGGAATGTTGTGAAAACTACCTCAACGTGATTGATGAGGAAATCCAGCTGGCGAATGAAACCGCGCAGATATTAAAGAACTGGGTTGATCAGAACACTCAACATCTCAATCCTTTCGTAAATCCGACAAAAGAGACACAGGTTGCACTTACTTACAGCCGTAAAGATGCAGCCAAAATTCTACATACTACAAGCGAGACCATACGTAACTGGGAACGAAATAACCTGATTCATCCATGTGGTACTGGTTCTAAAAATGAAACTTTATTTCAAGAAGCAGAACTTGAACGCATGCATGTCATCTATATGCTTCTTCAGGCTGGATATAGTCTCTTTGCTATCCAACAAAGTCTTAGTAAATACGATCATGGTGAAAAGGAACAAGTAATTGATACCTTAAAAGAATCCTGTTCCGAAGAAGACATAATGCTAGTTGGAGACCGTTGGGTGCAGTCATTAGAAAATGTAAAGCTTGCCTCTACACCTCTGCCTTCTCTGATCGAGAAGATGAAGGAAATTAATGTGACTCCGAAATCTTAAATAATAATTATCACAATTCTTCTTTTCCCTACTTGTATTTGTAAAAAATAACTCTCCATTTGCACACCACCCCTCCTTTTTGGTGTTATTATATATCTACCTTAAGAAAGGAGGGCTATTTTTATGAAAGAGCCAATGATTCAGGTATTTAATTTAAAGAAAACTTATCACATCCCAGTTCGAAATCAAGGACTACTCGCTTCTTTCCACAGTTTAATTCATCCACAATATCGTGACGTAAAAGCGGTAGATGACATCAATTTTGAAATCAGGAGAGGGGAAATTGTGGGACTAATTGGATCAAATGGTGCGGGCAAAACAACCACATTAAAGATGCTGACTGGTCTTCTATATCCTACTTCCGGTATGATCAAAGTCGATGGTTTTACACCGCACCAGCGTTCGAATGATTACTTAAAGAAGATAAGTCTTGTAATGGGTAACAAATCACAGCTCAATCAAAGTATTACCGTACAAGACTCCTTCTACATTACCAAGGAAATCTATCATATCAAACCAGATCAGTTTAAACAGCAGTTAGATGAACTCGTAGAGCTTCTTGAACTTTCCGAACTGCTTCAGAAGTTGCCTCGAAACCTTTCTCTTGGAGAACGTGCTAAATGCGAATTTGCCAATGCCCTTTTATATCAGCCGGAGATTTTATTTCTAGATGAACCAACATTAGGAATGGATGTATCGATCCAGCTTCGCCTTCGTAAATTCATCAAAGAGTATCATCAGAAACATGGAACGACAATTATTATAACAAGTCATTATATGGCGGACATTACATCTCTTTGTTCCCGAATTCTTATGATCAATAAAGGTGAATTGATTTATAATGGTAATCTCGATGAGCTCAGTGCAAAGATCTTGCCATTTAAGCTTCTAAAAGTAACCACGGAACAACCATTTGAACTATCCGACCTTCCAAACACCCTGCATGCTGATCTAATCGAGAACGAGAATCTCACTTACACACTTCGTTCAAAAAAAGATGAGATTTCCAAACTGACTTCTTATTTACTAGAAAACTTCACAATCAATGATCTAACCATCGAAAACCCATCCATTGACATGGTAATCGATCAGGTGTATCAAGGAGGGTGTGCGATATGAATTTAAAAGGTGGTTTCGCATTAATGAAAAAATCATTATTTGGTTTTACCACAAGCCGTGGTTTCTTTTGGACCCTAGCGTTTGGCTGGATGATGATGCCCCTTGTTTATATGCTTGTGTGGATTGCTGCTGCCGGAAGTTCTGGCATCGGTGCATTCTCAAAAAATGATTTTATTAACTATTATATCATTCTGATTGTTGTCAATCAGCTGACGTATCCTGTTTCTAACTGGACCGTTGGGGACTCTATCTTTAGCGGCGACTTCTCGAATTGGCTTCTACGTCCACTACCTCCCGTCTATGAAGCAATTGCGTCCGATCTAGCAGTCAAAGTGATCTGTGTCCCATTTGCTTTCGTATTTTCTGTGTTACTGACGCTGATCTTTGGCTTAACGATTTCCTGTACACCACAGCAAATTCTTTGTTTCCTGCTGGCACTGTTATTAGCACAGATCCTACGATTTACGGTTGGCTATGCCCTCGCCCTGTTAGCATTAAAGAAAGCGCAAACCAATGCCATCTTAAATGTCAACAATACCTTAGTCTTATTATTTTCTGGTCAGCTAATACCAACTGTACTCCTTCCTGATTTTATTGAACGCATCAACTTTTTCTTACCATTTCGATACATGCTTGGTTTCCCAATCGAAGTTTTACTAGGTAAAGTTGGTGGTTCTGCTCTTCTTACTGGTTTTATCGTTCAAGCCGTTTGGATCGTTCTAAGCTTACTCTTACGCAAAATCATCTGGAAAACAGGGATGAAATATTATTCTGCAGTTGGAGCGTAAAAACTTTTCAATCAATCCTATGATATTGGAGGCAACTATGAAACATTTTCATTCACAAAAACGTTTGCTTAAAGTATTTATTCAGACTTCAGCCTTAGAAGAAGTAGCATTTCGAAGTAATTTCGTCGCCAAACTTTGCAATACTGCCCTTTCTCTGGCAGGGAGTATTGGTGCTATCTATCTTCTCTTTCAGGCGAAATCCAGCATTCATGGATGGAGTTTCTATGAAGTGCTCATTCTGACAGCTATCTTTATGCTGCTACAGAGTCTAATAAGCTTGTTCCTTGGACCGAGTCTTAATGCCATCTCAGGATTAAATGGAGAACTGTGGACCGGCCAGTTTGATTTTACTCTCTTAAAACCGGTATCCACTCAGCTTTGTTTGTGCGCTCGTCACTGGTCACTGTTAAGTATGATTGACCTCATCATCAGCATTGTTCTATTACTGATTGGAGCTATTAAAGCAGGAATCCAATATACTCCTACTACTGTTCTGCTTTTCATCTACACCTTATTCATTGCCGTGTTGCTCCTTTATTCCATTATGCTCATTCTATCTAGTGTTGCATTCTGGTATTTAGGCACCCCATTATTATGGATCTTCAACAGTTTTATGGAACTCGGCCGCTACCCGGTCAACATCTATCCTGCAGTATTCCGTAATCTTTTGACCTGGATTCTCCCAGTTGGCCTCATGATTACGATTCCAGCTCAAGTTTTGACACACAACTATAACATCATTGAAATTATATTCGGCACGCTCTTCGCAATCACTTTATATACCATATCAATTTTCTTCTTAAAAGCCAGCATCCGCCATTACTCCAGCGCTTCGAGCTAAAGAATCAGACAGAGAAAAAAAGAGCAGTTACTACAATACTAATTCCATTAGTTATGTTGCTACATTTCCTTCTTAGCATCAAATCATATTTTATGAATAAAGAATTATATTACTTTATTTCTACTGTACACAGAGCCACAAAAGAGTGTGGACCTCCAATTTTCTAGCGCCTTTCGAGAGGATTAGAACGTGTTAGACAAATAGGAGCGTCCACACTCTTTTATTGTGCGTCCTTCTTAGAGAGGTTTACGAGCAACGATGGAAGTCCAATCTTTCATTGTAGTGATTTCAACAATCTCAAAGCCGTTCTTTAGGACAGCTTCTTTTACTTCTTCCGCCTTCATATCAATGATACCAGAACTGATAAATAAAGCACCCGGCTTCATAAAATCAGCAACCATACCAGAAAGAGGAATGATGATATCAGCTAAGATATTAGCTACAACAACGTCATAACATCCAAGACCGATGTTTTCACAAAGTTCTCGATCCCCCATGACATTACCATCATAGATTTCTAGTAATCCAGTTTCACGTGTTGCAACTTCGTCACGTTTCTTACGAACAACATTTAAATGATTTACTTGTGCATTCTCAACTGCAATATCAGAAGCATTTACGTCAATATCAATAGCAACCTCACACTTTGCACCTAACTTGCTTCCCACGATGGATAAGATACCACTCCCGCACCCAACATCAAGAAGTTCATCGCCTTCCTTTAAATATTTCTTTAGATTAAGAATACATAATTTCGTTGTCTCATGAGCACCTGTACCAAAGGCAGTACCTGGATCGATCTCAATGACCAAGTCTCCTTCATTTTTCTCAGTTAACTCTTCCCAAGTAGGTTTGATCACAATGGTATCATCCACACGGAATGGTTTAAAGAATTCTTTCCAGTTATTCATCCAGTCTTTATCCTCTGTCTGAGTTACTGTAATCTTACCAGAACCGATATTGGTAAAGAGTTTTAACTCCTCTAATCCTTCATTCACTTTTTCGATCATTTCCTTGGTATCCACATCCACATCAAGATAGAAGTTAACCGTAGCAAGACCATCGTCTTCTCCAAGATCAGGTAAGATATCAATAAACATCTTTTTCTTTTCTTCTTCCGTTAACTGAATTTTATCTTCAATCTCAATGCCTTCAACACCGAGTTCTTCTAACATATAACTAACAAGATCAACTGCTTCACTCGTTGTCTCTAAGGATAATTTATTCCACTTCATAATAATCTCCATCTCATCTTTATGCTTTAATCATTTACAAAATAACATTATACATACAAGATTCTTAATGTTCAACCATTTCATTACAAAAAAAGCCACTGTAACCATCGGTTACAGCAGCTCTCATCCACGAAATCTACTTTCCAAAGAATTTTTTCTTCTTTCCAGTTTCTTTTTCGGAATCTTCCTCTGGCTTCTTGCCATTCATTAAATCATCATATTTCTTTAATGCTTCTTTTTGTTCACTGTTCATCTTTGTAGGAACCTGAACAACTAAAGTAACATAGTGATCCCCACGAACTGCTTTATTTCGAAGCGTTGGAACGCCCTTGCCACGAAGACGTACCTTTGTATTCGTCTGCGTACCTGGTTTTACTTCGTATAAAACATCTCCATCTACGGTTGAAATTCGAACATCACCGCCAAGAGCAGCCTGTGCAAATGACATTGGTGCTGTAGAATAGATATCGTAATCTTGTCTCTGGAAGATTGGGTGACGACTTACGCTTACTTCAACTAATAAGTCACCACGTTCTCCACCATTGGTTCCTGGTTCTCCCTTACCACGGATACGAATGCTCTGACCGTCATCAATACCTGCTGGAATAGATACCTGAATCTTCTTCTTATTGCTGATATAGCCACTGCCATAACAGTCTGGACATTTTTCTTTAATGATCTTACCAGTACCACGACAATCAGGACAAGTCTGAACATTACGAACCATGCCAAATAAGGATTGCTGAGTAGTTGTGATCTGACCACGGCCACCACATCTGGAACATGTTTCAGCAGCACTACCTGGTTTTGCTCCACTACCATGACAAGTGTTACACTCATCTTTTAATGTCAATTCTAATTCTTTCTCACAACCGAAAACAGCTTCTTCAAATGTAATACGAATACCGGTACGAAGATTTGCTCCCTTCATAGGGCCGTTGTTTGTTCTTTGGCTTCTTCTTCCGCCCCCGAATAAATCGCCGAAGATGTCACCAAAGATATCTCCCATATCACCCATATTATTGAAATCGAAACCGCCAGCTCCAGCGCCGCCTTGTTCGAATGCAGCATGACCAAACTGATCATATTGTCTCTTTTTATCGGGATCACTTAAGATTGCGTAGGCTTCAGAAGCTTCTTTAAATTTTGCTTCTGCTGTTTTATCTCCAGGATTTGCATCTGGATGATATTTTTTCGCTAATTTTCGATAAGCTTTCTTAATCTCATCCTCAGAAGCACTCTTAGAGACACCTAACACCTCGTAATAATCTCTTTTACTCTCTGCCATAATATCCTCCACACTAGTAACTTAAATCACTTTATAATCTACAAATAGCTGTCTTATGATTCTTTAAAAGAATCACAAGACAGCTTTTATAAACTAGTTGTAAACCGTTGAAGGCAAATTTATGAATAATTTCCCTATCTTACAAAAACATTACTGTTTTAGGAAAGACTCCAGCAATTGTTATTCGATTGCCAGACCAACTTTACTTATTCTACACTTCTCTGTAGTCTCCGTCAACTACATCATCGCCAGCATAGCTGTTATTTTGATCCTGTGCACCAGACATATCTGGGCCAGCGCCAGCAGCACCTGCAGCGCCCTGAGCTTGCTCATACATCTTAGCGAATAATGACTGTGCACTGTTCATTAATTTCTCTTTTGCAGCCTTTAAGTCTTCTGTTTCTGCATCAGACATAACTTCTGGATTAGCTTTAGCAACTAAGTCTTTTAAGTGATTTAAATCAGCTTCTACAGCAGATTTTTCATCAGCACTTACTTTGTCACCAGCATCCTGTAATGCTTTTTCTACCTGGAATACCATAGCGTCAGCATCATTTCTTGTATCAACAGCTTCCTTACGTTTCTTATCCTGAGCTTCGTACTCAGCTGCTTCTTTTACAGCTTTTTCGATATCGCTATCAGACATAGAAGAACCAGAAGTAATTGTGATGTGCTGTTCTTTACCTGTTCCAAGATCCTTAGCAGATACATTTACGATACCATTTGCATCGATATCAAATGTAACTTCGATCTGTGGAACACCTCTTCTTGCTGGTGGGATACCATCAAGACGGAATTGTCCAAGAGATTTGTTATCCTTAGCAAACTGTCTTTCACCCTGAACAACGTTGATATCAACTGCTGTCTGGTTATCAGCTGCTGTAGAGAATACCTGGCTCTTCTTTGTAGGAATTGTAGTATTTCTTTCGATTAATCTTGTTGCAATACCACCCATTGTTTCGATAGAAAGGGAAAGTGGAGTAACATCAAGAAGTAAGATATCGCCTGCGCCTGTATCACCTGCTAATTTACCACCCTGGATGGAAGCACCGATAGCAACACATTCATCTGGGTTTAATGTCTTACTTGGTTCGTGACCAGTTAACATCTTAACCTTATCCTGAACAGCTGGGATACGAGTAGAACCACCAACTAATAATACTTTACTTAATTCAGAAGCTGTTAAACCAGCATCTTTTAATGCATTCTGAACTGGGATTGCAGTTCTTTCAACTAAATCATGTGTTAATTCATCGAATTTAGCACGTGTTAAGTTAAGATCGAAGTGCTTTGGACCTTCTGCAGTAGCAGTAATGAAAGGAAGGTTAACGTTAGTAGTTGTTGCACTAGAAAGTTCCTTCTTAGCTTTTTCAGCTGCTTCCTTTAATCTCTGAAGAGCCATCTTATCTGTAGATAAGTCAACGCCTTCTGCTTTCTTGAACTCGTCAATAAAGTATCTTGTTACTCTATCATCGAAGTCGTCACCACCAAGTCTGTTATCACCAGATGTAGATAATACTTCGATTACGCCATCACCGATTTCGATGATAGAAACATCAAATGTACCACCACCTAAATCGTAAACCATGATTTTTTGTTCACGTTCATTATCAAGACCATAAGCTAAAGCTGCTGCTGTAGGCTCGTTGATAATTCTCTTAACATCTAAGCCTGCAATCTTACCAGCATCTTTTGTTGCCTGTCTCTGAGCATCATTAAAGTAAGCAGGAACTGTGATAACAGCTTCGCTAACTTTTTCACCTAAGTAGCTTTCAGCATCAGCTTTTAATTTTTGAAGGATCATTGCTGAAATTTCCTGTGGTGTAAATTTCTTATCATCAATAGCTACTTTGTAATCAGTACCCATGTGTCTCTTAATAGAAGAAATTGTCTTGTCAGCGTTTGTTACAGCCTGACGTTTTGCTGATTCACCAACAATTCTTTCACCTGTCTTAGTAAATGCTACGACAGATGGAGTTGTTCTTGCGCCTTCTGTATTAGCGATAACAACTGGCTTTCCACCTTCCATTACAGCTACACAGGAGTTTGTTGTTCCTAAATCGATACCAATAATTTTACTCATAATCTATTCCTCCATTCATAAAAATCTTTCTATATATAATTTGTATTATTTGATTCTAAGTCGAAATAATACGTATTAACTAGCTTAAATACTTGGATGAACTAACTAATAATCCTCTTAGTTAACTACTTTTACCATACTGTGACGAACTACTGTGTCACGATACATATATCCTTTTTGGAATTCTTCTGAAACGATATTTTCGCCCATAGAATCATCTTCCGCATGCATTACTGCGTTGTGGAAATTAGGATCAAATTCTTTACCAACTGCTTCGATTGGCTTAACACCAACAGAATCAAGAGTTGTCATTAACTGTTTGTAGATTAATTCAATACCTTGGGCAAATGCACCTTCTTTTTCTTCAGGACTTACACTTGCCAAGCCACGTTCGAAGTTATCTACGATAGGAAGCATCTTTTCGATGATGTCCTTTGCTCCAATTTCGTACATCTGAGCTTTTTCTTTTTCTGTACGTTTTCTGAAGTTTTCGAACTCAGCCATATTACGCATTAAACGATCAGTTAACTCATCGATTTTTTCATCTTTCTTGTCTTTCTTATCTTTTTTCTTAAAGAAAGATTTTTTTTCCTTTGCTACATCATCAGAACCTTCTGTTTCTTCTGTTTCTTCTGTTTCTTCTGTTTCTTCTACTTGCACTGTATCTTCTGCAGTTGAATCATCCTTGTTATCTTCTTTCTGACTATTCGCAGTTTCTTTTTCAACAATATCTTTTTCCATCATATCTTCAACTTCGTCGTTCATGATGTCCTTAAATTCTTCATTATCCGCCACTATTTATGTCACCCTTCTTTCCTTATATTTAACTTTTCTATTTTGGTACTACTTATCCTTTTTCTTAAAGATGTCATCTAACTGACTCATCAGATTCTTCAAAGTAGATACTACCTTTTCATAATCCATTCGCTTTGGTCCGATAATTCCAACCTTGCCGTAAACACCTTCTTCAATCTGGTAAGTAGCTGTAACAACTGCACAATCCTTCATAGAATCCACTGGTGTTTCATCACCGATATAAACCTGAATTCCACGATTCTCACCATTCTGAACTTCGTTGTTCATCAAGTTTGTCAATTGTTGCTTTTCTTCTAAGGTATATAGAAGTTCAGTAGCTTTTTCTGTATCATTAAGCTCTGGATATTTCAAAATATTCGTTGCACCAGAAGTAAAAATCTGTACATCTTCTTCTTCGCTAATTGCTGCAGCAACTGCATCTAAGATATCACTTACAACAATACTGTGATCTCCGGCCTGTTCTTTCATCTTCTGAATTAAAGATAAGTTAATTTCGGATAAATCCAAACCAGTTAAAAACGTATTTAGAACGATGTTTAACTTTAATAACGTTTCTTTATCCAAAGGCTGTGCCACAGATATCATCTTATTTTTAACAATATTTCCTTCTAAAACAATGATTGCTAAAATCTGAGTTGTATCAACTTCGGTCAATTGCAAGAATTTTATCTTTTTGGATCGATACTGTGGGCCTGTTACCATCGTCGCATAATTCGTATTGACTGCCAATAACTTCGCTACTTGTTTTAACAAGGTTTCCATCTTATCCGCCTTGTCTAGTAACATTTCTCGCATTTCTTCAACTTCTTGCGTTTTTTGTTCCAGCATCGTATCAACATATAATCGGTATCCTTTATCGGAAGGGATACGACCTGCTGACGTATGCGGCTGAAGTATATATCCAAGCTCCTCTAAGTCTGCCATCTCATTACGAATGGTTGCCGAACTTAGATTTAAATCCGTATACTTTGAAATGGTTCTTGAACCAACCGGCTCGCCAGTTTCTAAGTAGTTGTGAATGATTGCTTGCAATATCTTTAGCTTTCTATCATCCAACTGCATGTTATCCTTCCTTTCCAAGCAGTAACATTTAACTACTACCGATTTTTTGATTGTTAGCACTCATCCAAGTAGAGTGCTAACATCTTTATACATAAGGTATCACTATCCATATATTTTGTCAATAACCTATTTAAAATATTTTTGATTTCTTATCCAATTTTAATTTATGGTTCTTCGCTAATAACCTGTTTTGCACTCTTCTTTAGTTCTTTTGTTGATAAATTTTTTTATTAACCGAAATAAAAGCTCTGTATCGATTGGCTTCGCAAGATGTCCATTCATGCCTACTGAGAACGCTGTACTGATATCCGAATGGAATGCATTCGCAGTCATCGCAATAATCGGAATCTCTTTTGCGTCTGGGTGATTGCTTGATCGAATCCTCTTAGTTGCTTCATATCCATCTAGGATAGGCATCTGAACATCCATAAAGATGATAGCATATTCTAAAGAATCCGATTGTTCGAATCGCTGTACCGCTTCTTCTCCATTCATTGCCCAGTCCACTTTCAAATGAACCATCTTTAATAATTCCATTGCAATTTCAGAATTTATTTCATTATCCTCGACAAGCAACACCTTATATCCAGTGAAATCTGGTAGTTCTTCTTCCGGAGCCGAAGCTGTTTCTTCCTTTAAATGACCAACAGACTCGTCATTCGAAGCCTCCTCATTCACTTTTGCAATAGCCAGTGGAAGATCCACCGTAAATGTTGTCCCTTTTCCCTTTTCACTTGTAATACCGATTGCCCCATGCATCAGTTCAACCAAGTTTTTAGCAATACTAAGACCAAGCCCACTTCCACCATATCTTTGTGCAGAACTGTTACTTTCCTGTTCGAACGGCATAAAGATACGGTTCATCATATCTTCACTAATTCCACATCCTGTATCTTCGACAATGAATCGAATATACATGCTACCCTCTCTTTTTTCTTTCTCCATCATACTAACGGTAATGCTTCCACCTGGTGATGTAAATTTAAATGCATTGGATACCAAATTCAAAAGTACCTGATTAATCCGTAGGCTATCCCCTATGACTTTGGTCTGAGATAAATTCACATTGAGAACAAACTGGATTCCTTTATCCTTACATTGCGAATAATAAATGGAGTAAATTCCATCGATCAACTGATTTAAATCAAATTCATGTGCCTCAATCTTGATTTTTTGACTCTCTATCGCAGACATATCTAATACATCATTAATGATGTTCAATAATACATGAGAAGATGTCTCTATCTTAGTTAGATAATCTTTCATACGATTGCTATCTTCGATATGAGCTTGCGCAAGCGTTGTAATACCAACAATCGCATTCATTGGAGTACGTATTTCATGACTCATTCGTGCAAGGAACTCACTCTTCGCAAGATTCGCCTGATCTGCTTGCTTAACTGCATGATTTAAAACTTGATTCGTCGTTTCCAATTTCGTATTTATTTTTAACATCTCCTGATAATTCCGCTGACGTATCCACATCATTCTTAAAATCAAAAAAAAGATCGTAATCAATAGCACCGCGATACCTATTAACGGAACAAGATATCTATGTATGAATTCACTGATACTTGGATGATATGGCTTACCAATCGTATTTTCATAAACAATATCATTTACTTCCTCATCCGTAACTATTTTCAAAGTTTTGTTTATAATTGAAATCAGAATCGAATTTTGAGGCAAAGCTACAATCTTTTCATTTTCTTCAAATTCATAGGCAGGAAACATTTCGAGATTATCAAACAACGGACTTTGCAAACACTCTCGTATGATATACAGATTCTGTAACATAACATCCGCCTTACCATCACGAACAGCACGCAAACAATCCTGATTCGACCCAAACAAAGCAATCTTAAAATTTGGAAAGGCCTTAGATATTGTTTTTTCTCCATCAATAAAACTAGCTGGAATTGCAATGGTCAGAGAATCGGTCGGATTAAACTGCATACCACTTCTTCCTACAAAAACTACGCTAGCGGTCTGCATTGTATTGCTCTGGATCAATTCAGAATTAATCTTAGAAAAAGGAGACGAAGAGACTCCCGCAACCAAATCGCCTTTTGATTGTTCCAAAAAATCCAGTCCAGACTGCCCCTCCTCAAGAAATTGATATTCGAATTGTAGCCCACACTTTTTTGCGATCAATTCCATCAAATCCACATACATTCCTGAAGCTTGTCCTGCCTTATCTTGATACGATAATGGGGAACGATTACTCATAAGCCCAACTACCACTGGTTTCGAGTTTCTTATATATTCCGCTTCCTCCCTTGTAAATAAAAAGCCACTATTGCAATTGATTTCACTATAGTACTTATTATAAACGGATGCCATATAAGTCGGTTCATCGACAAATATTTTACCTAATGCTTTATCCAGTTCATTCAGTAGCTGTTGATTTTGTTTTCCTGTGATAAAGTAAAAAGGATTGGTATTAAATACATTGATTACTTTATAACCATCCTTACCACCAAGACTGCCCATCGCAATTGCATCCAAGGTTCCTTCGTCTAAAGCCTGAAAACATTCTTCCTGTGTTTCATAATAGCGTGACTGATAATTCAATTTATGTTCTTTACCGTATTCGATAAAATCCTTTGTCTGAAAACTCTCCTTTAGAAAACCGATTGTAATCCCATTGAGACTTTTATAGTCATTATAATAAAAACGATCGTCGTTCTGCCGAACATATAGTACGCTAGATTCCACCCCTGTGGCATAATTTGAATATAAATAATATTTCTGTCGATATTCTGTCTTCTGTGCATGACAAAAGAAATCAATTTTTCCTGTTTTCAGATTTTCCATATGATTCGAAAAACTATCAAATACAAATTCATATTTCCATCCAGTATACTCTGCGATCTTATCCAGAATCTCTGCTCCAAAGCCCGTCAATGTACCATCATCTTGTTTATGAAAGAAAAATTCATAGTCAATATATCCAATTCGAATCGTTCTTTCTTGAGTAGTTGTTGCAAATCCAGTCGTTGGTACCCTTGAAATCAGCCCATAAAAAAGAAATAAGAATAACATACCGAAGACAATCTTTTTTCTGTAAGCTAACATTTCCTATCTCCCCCTCCATACATGGTCACTAAAAATCTGAAATGAGATACAACATGATATATAAATAATTTTATCATATCTAGAATAATATTACAAATTACGATTAAAAGCGACAATGCTCTTCTCTCCAAGCCATTAGCAAAAAAAGAAGTGTCGCTTTAGCGATTTGAAAAATCGTTAAACGACGCTTCTTTTTTTTAAGAGTATGGTACGTTTTTATCTGTAACTTAGTGCGACAACCCTTTTTCTTCTAAAGTAATTTATACTTTGCTTCAATCGCTTTCATCTCTCGTTCCATCTCTGTAAATAATTTCGGAACATCCCAGTCACGGTTAACCGACGTCAACACTGCTTTAAACTTTATATCTACTTTCTTGTTTCTTAATCGATATAATACCTGATCGACCTCAGAATTCGTAAATCCACTCATAAGCAGTAAACTGCCATCTGGTTTTTCACCTTCATATGGAGTCATCTCCTCGTAAGTTCCGGAAACTAAATTTCCTACTTTCTGGTTGAATCGATCTATCGGAATGACTTCCACACGCAATTTCATCGTTGCAAGTGCAAGCTTTACATTCATTGGCTGGTCAACTTGAAATAATAATATTTTCTTCATTGAATTCTCCTTATTCATAAATTACTTTGTTATATTACCCTTGCCTGTTCTACCCTATTATATTTCTTTTAACCAACATCATCAACTTAATTTTTCTCATGTTATTTATTACAAATACAATTCAAATATGAAATGATGGTATGTACCATTCCAAAACCAATACCAAAAATCATGGCATAATCATCTGAAACCCTTTCTCCACAGGATCCAAGATTGGTCGCTCTACATTATGAATGGTTATGAAATCGGATTCTTTTGATAAGACTGCCCAGATGATATTTGGGATCATTGGAATTAGGATAGCCAACAAGCCAATCCATGAAAATGTAATTTTGTAATTATGAAAACTCATGCTTCTTCTCCCTTCTCTTTCGCTGATTTTTCCTTCTGTTCGCGTATTTCCAAATCACAAAGATACTTTGTACTCCAATCAATGTAGAGTTCTTGCTGTCTCATACCAAGTTCCAGCATATGAATGATATAAAAATGATTATGGATTCCCTCATATCCATTCAGAGATTCCCGAAACTTATGATATAACTCCAGTCGTTCGATTGATTGGGAACGATATGTTTCAAGGTGTTTCCTAACATCGACTTTATTATGATCATCTGCTAGAAAGAACTTCAATAGCGTTTCATTTCGTATCGTTTCCTTCTCATTCTCCTCTGTCATCCATTGATTAAATACTTCTTGTCCCAATGCCGTTATGGAATACTGAATTTTCTCTCGACCACTGACCTTCGCCTGCTGCGTTGATAACAATCCCTCTTGTATCATTGCTGTGAGTTCAGGATACAACTGCCCATAACTTTCTTGCCAGAAGAATGACATTCGTAAATCAATATAGTGTTTTAGTTCATACCCAGTCATACAGGTATCACGAAGCAGCCCCAGAATCACGAATCTTGTTTTTTTCTTCATCTTGCTCCTTTTCTTTCTATGTATCTTTTAGATATATCTCTTTTAGATACATACTAATACCATAATTTACTATTGTCAATCCCAAAAAACAAAAATATCTATTATAATA
>JAQXNU010000056.1 GCA_029098165.1 Clostridiales bacterium | reverse complement strand
GAGTAAGAAAAATTAAATATCGATTTATTATAAAAAGAGAAGGATGGTAATAAATATGATTATTTATGTTAATTGTACAGCACCAAAAGAAGGAAATGGTAGAAAAGAGACTCCATATAAACACATCAATGATGCGGCTAAAGTTGCAAGACCTGGGGATGAAGTAATTGTTGCTCCCGGTATTTACCGAGAATATGTGGATCCAGTCTTTGCAGGTACAGAAGAAGCAAGAATTATCTATCGTAGTGAGGAACCTTTAGGAGCTATCATTACAGGAGCTGAAAAGGTGGATCATTGGGATTTGTATGAGGGCAATGTGTGGGTATGTCGAATTGATAACGGGGTGTTTGCAGATTATAACCCATATACAACCATGATCGGTGGTGATTGGTATTTTGCCCCTGTCATTCGTCATACAGGTGCTGTCTATTTGAATGATCGCCAGCTTTATGAGACAGAAACGTTAGAAGAATGTATTAAGGGCGAGGTTTACAAACCTTCTTGGGAGCCAGAATGGTCCGTATATAAATGGTATACCGAACAAGATGGTAATGAAACCGTAATCTATGCAAACTTCCAAGGAAAGAATCCTAACGAAGAGAATGTTGAGATCAATGTTCGACGCAATTGCTTTATGCCTTCTAAAACAGGTATTGATTACATAACATTTCGTGGATTTAACGTAAATAAAGCCGCTACTACGTGGGCTCCACCAGCAGCTTATCAGGATGGTATGATCGGCCCGCACTGGTCAAAGGGCTGGATCATCGAAGATTGTGAGATCAGTAATAGTAAATGCTGTGGTATCTCATTAGGTAAATACTATGATGAAGAAAATGATCATTATTTTACCCATAAACATGTGAAGAGTCCAACTCAGATGGAACGAGATGCTGTCTGCAGAGGCCAGTATCATGGCTGGTTAAAGGAAAAAGTGGGTAGCCATATCGTAAGACGTTGTCACATTCATCATTGTGAACAGACTGGTATTGTCGGTCGTATGGGCTGTGTTTTTAGTCTGATTGAAGATAATCATATCCATAATATTAATAATATGCAGCAGCTTGGTGGTGCAGAGATTTCTGGTATTAAGTTGCATGCAGCAATCGACGTTGTCATGCGTCGTAATCATATTCATCATTCAACCATGGGAATCTGGTGTGACTGGCAGGCACAGGGAACTCGTATTTCGCAAAATCTGTTGCATGATAACTATACACCAGATGGAACACCTATGGCAGAAGGCGCTATGATGAGTCAAGATATCTTTGTTGAGGTTGGACATGGCCCAACATTGATAGATAACAATATTATGTTATCGAAAGCCTCTGTACGTATTGCAACGGAAGGGGTAGCTTGTGTACATAACCTGATCTTAGGAGCATTTACGTCTGTTGGCGGTGGTACGGATAATATCGTAAATGGTATCAACCAACCTCGTTATACGCCATATCACATTCGCCATAGGACCGAAGTTGCAGGATTTATGTCGATCCTACATGGTGATGACCGTTTTTATAACAATATCTTTATTCAGAACTGGCCAGCAAAAAAGGCAAAGGCGAAAAAAGATATGGGATTTGAGATGCAGGAGAATGAGGTTGTAGGTACACAGATATTCGATGAGTATCCAACCTATGAAGAATGGATCAAGAACTTTGAATTAGATCAGCCTGCAGATATGATGAAGCTTGCACAGTACCATTTTTCTTATTTACCAGTATGGGTTAACGGAAATGTATATTTTAATGGTGCGAAAGCATGTAAGAATGAAAAATCTAACTTAATTGATACGAAGAGTAAAGTAAAAGTTGAACTTATTGAGAAAGACGGAAAGTATTTCTTAAAGACTAATTTATATAAGTATCTGGCTGATTTTAAAAATGGAATTATCAATAGTGATATCTTAGGTTACGCATTTGAACCTGAGCAGAGATTTGAGAATCCAGATGGAACATCGATTACATTTAATGAAGATTTCTTAGGAGAACATCGAGGATTAGCAACAATTCCAGGACCTTTCGCATCGGAAGAGGAAGCGAAAAAACAAATTTGGTAGAAAGGTAGAATAGTATGAGAGATAATCAATCCATTGCTCATCGTAAAGCAAAATGTAAGGTGCGTATGATCGATGAGTCAGGAAGACCAGTAGCAAATCAGACGGTTCAGGTAAAACAGACGAATCATGAGTTTTTATTTGGATGCGGTGCATTTGACAGTCTTGCTACAATCATTTTTCCTGATGGAGAAGGGAAAGAGATAGCAAAAGATCGTGTAAATAAGTGGTTGGAAGTATATAACTATGGAACACTTCCTGTTTATTGGGGGAATTTTGAGCCAGAAGAAGGAAAGCCGAATACTGCTAATTTACTGGAGGCAGCGAAACTACTTCAATCCCATAATGTAAAAGTGAAAGGACATCCCCTTTGTTGGCATACCGTTTGCGCGGATTGGCTAATGAAGTATGATAATGAGACAATTTTAAGAAAACAGTTGGAACGAATTCATCGTGAAATGACTGATTTTAAAGGTATTATTGATATGTGGGATGTCATTAATGAAGTGGTGATCATGCCAGATTTCGATAAATATGATAATGCAGTTACTAGAATTTGTAAGATGAAAGGAAGAATTGGATTAGTCAAAGAAGTTTTTGCTGCTGCAAAGGAGGCAAATCCTAATGCAACTTTACTAATCAATGATTTTAACACTTCTGTTTC
>JAQXNU010000055.1 GCA_029098165.1 Clostridiales bacterium | reverse complement strand
AAGGATTGTACCACCGCCTGCAACATAATCTCCATCGTAGAATACAATAGCCTGTCCAGGTGTGATCGCACGCTGTGGTTCTTCGAAGTCACAACGGATCTTGCCATCACCAATGTTGGTAATTTTACATTTAGCACCTTCATGACTGTAACGAATTTTTGCAATGAATTCCATTCCATCCGTAAATTCCGGAACGGACATTGCATTCACACGATCTGCAATTAAGCTACTAGCAAATACGTCATCGTTGGAACCAATAACGACTTCATTGGTTTCCGGTCGAATTTCTATAACGAATGCTGGTTTACCAAATGCAATTCCAAGCCCTTTTCTCTGACCGATTGTATAATGAGCAATTCCTTTATGCTTTCCAAGAATCTTACCATCTAAATCCACAAAGTTTCCTTCTGGCAGTTCTTTACCAGTGTATTCTTCAATAAATCCAGCATAGTTATTATCTGGAACGAAACAGATTTCCTGGCTGTCTGGCTTATTAGCAACGCAAAGTCCCATTTCAGATGCCATTTCACGAATCTGGTCTTTCGTGAATTCACCAACAGGCATGATTGTTCTCTTTAACTGTTCCTGAGTCAGATTGTAAAGCGCATAGGTCTGATCTTTGGCTGCTGTAGCGGATTTCTTCAAAGCATAACGACCATTCTCTAACTGTTCAATACGTGCATAATGTCCAGTCGCAATATAATCAGCGCCAATTGCTAAAGAACGTTCTAGTAAAGACTCCCATTTTACATATCGATTACATGCGATACATGGATTTGGAGTACGACCGCAAAGATATTCGGAAACAAAATAGTCCATAACATTTTCACGGAAAGGCGCCTTAAAATTCATTACGTAGTATGGAATACCAAGTGTAGTTGCAACACGTCTCGCGTCATCTACTGCACTAAGCCCACAGCATCCGCCGTTTTCTTCCATTACAACTTCTTCTTCGTCCTGCCAGATCTGCATTGTTACACCGACCACATCATACCCTGCTTTTTTTAATAAATATGCTGCAACGGAAGAATCAACGCCTCCGGACATACCTACTACAACCTTCTTCATTTTAACAAACTCCTTTATTCTAACTCTTTGATGTTGTGATTTATTTCTTCCATGGTTAATCCTTGAATTATTTCATTACGGATTTATAAATCGCTATCCTCATTCATGCAATTACCGTTTTTGCCTGAATTATGAGATATGATTGACAGTTCGTCACCGAAGAATGGTTGCCCTAGCTTCCTAGTATTCTTCGCTTTCTTCTTCTTCGCCTTCATGAATATCAGATTTTGGCTTTTCTAAACCTTCAATCTTAATACCATTTTTCTCTGCATAATCCCATAATGCAGCGTGAATTGCTTCTTCTGCTAATAAAGAACAGTGTACCTTAACTGGTGGCAATCCGTCAAGTGCATCCATAACAGCTTTGTTAGTAACTTTTAACGCTTCTTGTACTGTAAGACCTTTTACTAACTCAGTTGCCATAGAACTTGTTGCAACAGCGGCTCCACAACCGAAAGTCTTAAACTTACAATCACGGATTACCTGATTTTCATCAATGTCTAGATACATTCTCATGATATCTCCACATTTTGCATTACCTACAGTACCTACACCACTTGCATTATCTAGTTCACCAACGTTTCTTGGGTGTTGAAAATGATCCATTACTTTTTCACTATACATATAATTGTTCCTCCATATATCTAACTTTCTATTCCATTGTTTATTCTACTTTTTGACCTTAAGCATATTCCTTGCTACTGGTAAATCAGCATATATCTACAAATTTAAGACTTGTCCAAACTTTATCCGAAGTCAGGGACTGACTTCCTTATCTTAAAAGATAAGCATTACGCATTGCCCTGTTAATTCTTATCGATGTTTTTTCACGTAGTCTTCATATAGTGGAGACATCTCTCTTAACTTAGCAACGATTTCTTTAATCGCTTCAACCGTATAATCGATATCAGCCTTCGTAGTCATCTCACTTAAAGTTAATCTTAAGCTACCATGAGCAATCTCATGAGGTAAGCCAATTGCTAATAATACATGAGATGGATCGAGGGAACCTGACGTACATGCGGAACCACTTGAACCTGCAATTCCTTTCATATCAAGCATGATTAATAAAGACTCACCTTCAATAAAACGAAAACAGAAGTTTGCGTTATTAGGTAAACGATTTGTCTTATGACCATTTAAACGTACAAATGGGATTTCACTTGTAACTCTAGAAATTAAATAATCTCTTAATTCTGTTTCTTGTTTTATTCTCTGGTCCATTGAAGCAACTGCTAATTCAACAGCTTTTCCAAATCCAACGATACCTGGAACATTCTCAGTACCTGCACGACGCTTACGCTCTTGTGCACCACCGTGAACGAAGGAACGTAATTTTAATCCCTTACGGATATATAAGAAACCAATTCCCTTTGGTCCATTTAACTTATGACCAGAAGCACTTAACATATCGATGTTGTACTCATCTACGTCGATTGGAATCTGTCCGAAAGCCTGAACCGCATCTGTATGGAATAGAATTCCATTCTCTTTTGCAATCTGTCCAATTTCTTTGATTGGTTGAATCGTACCAATCTCATTATTCGCAAACATAACAGAAATCAAGATTGTTGTTGGACGGATTGCAGCTTTTAATGCTTCAAGATCAAGCGTACCATTCTCGTCTACTGGAACATAAGTAATCTCAAACCCCTTACTCTCAAGGTATTCACATGTGTGTAAAATCGCATGATGTTCGATTGTTGATGTAATGATATGATTACCTTTACTTTGATAAGCTTCTGCAGTACATTTTAAAGCCCAGTTATCTGCCTCTGAACCACCAGCGGTAAAATATATTTCATTGCTATTGCAATTAAGTGCCTTTGCAATCTGATCTCTCGCTTCAGTTACAGCAATTTTACTCTGTGTTGCAATATCATAAACACTTGATGGATTTCCATAATATTCATTAAAAAATGGTAACATAGCTTCTACAACTTCTACTTTAGTTTGTGTTGTAGCTGCATTATCTAGATAAATTCGTGTACTCATCCCAATATCTCCTTTATTTTATTGTAGTTACATGCTATATAGTACGTTATCTTTTATTTATATGTGACTTATCTCATCAAATCATTTAAATTTTCTTCAATTCATACTGATTTAGTATGATATTGATATCATACTCTTTTACTATGAATTTGTCAATATAATTCTCAGTAAAGTTCTTCATTCGTTCATAGAGTAATTTCTTCCTGAATATATATTAATAATTCAAGGTTAATGGAACATTTACAATGATCAAAATGAACCTTTTTAATACATAAAAAAGGAGTCCAACTATGAGTAGGAATACGATTATAAAAGGTACATTAATACTAACGATTGCTGGATTACTTACAAGAATCATTGGATTCTTTTATAAGATATTTTTATCCAATGCTTTGGGCGCTGAAATGCTAGGTGTCTATTCTTTAATCTTCCCAATCTATGGAATATGCTTTACATTATACGCTTCCGGTATCCAAACTGGAATATCAAAATTAGTAGCAGAGGAATACGGAAAAGACAATCTAAAGAATGCAAAGAAGATCTTGCGGACTGGCCTCATTGCCTCAGTTAGCATTGCATTTTGTCTCTCTATTATTATCTACTTTGGAAGTGATTTTATAGCCGCAAATTACTTAATGGAGAAAAAAAGTGCTGCATCGTTACGTATCCTTTCTTATGTCTTTCCATTCTGTGGCATAACTGCATGTATCAACGGTTATTATTATGGTAAGAAAAAAGCTTTAATTCCAGCTAGTACACAGCTTGTCGAACAGATTGTACGTGTCGCTTTTGTTTATGTGTTTGCTTTACTCTTCGGCGAGGGAAATCTAAGTATTACCTGTGAGTTAGCTGTATGGGGTATCGTCCTTGGTGAGATTGCTTCTAATATCTTTAATATTCTATCTCTAAAGTTCCAAAAAGAGACGAATACAAATAAAGACAAAGAAAGAGTCTCCTTTGGAAAGCCTTTAGCAAAATTAAGTTTTCCTCTCTCAATGAACCGTGTCTTGATCTCAGTATTACATAGTGTTGAAGCTGTTATGATCCCTGCCATGCTACGTCGCTCTGGTCTGACCAATACAGAAGCGCTTAGCGCATTTGGAATATTAAATGGTATGTCCTTACCATTTCTATTATTTCCTTCTACGATTACAAATTCACTCTCTGTACTGTTGCTACCTGCGATATCAGAAGCGAAAGCAAAAGAGAATAATAAAGTCATTACTCATACAGTTTCTGTCTCTTTAAAATACTGTTTGATCCTTGGCATATTCTCTGCGGGATTCTTTATTTACTTTGGTGAACCACTTGGCATGTCTGTATTCCATGTAAAAGAAGCTGGAACCTATCTTTGCATCCTTGGATGGTTATGCCCATTTCTCTATGCAGCTACCACGCTATCAAGCGTAATCAATGGACTCGGCAAAGCCAACCTTACCTTTATCAATTCTGTGATTGGCATGTCGATTCGGATCGGTCTGTTAGTATTTATGGTTCCAAGATCAGGCATGTATGGATATCTGATCAGCTTATTAATTAGTCAACTTATTATAACAGGTTTGGACTTCATTATCGTATACAAATATATTCCATTTCCGTTGGATGCTGTAAATTCCGTGCTAAAGCCTGGAATTACAGCCTGGCTGGGATGTTCTTTCTTTCTAAGAGTTTATGAATTTATCATAGCAACATTTAATCTCAATAAGACCTTGGTAATCCTCGCCTGCTGTCTGGTACTTGGCGTTATCTATATTTATATTCTCAAAGCATTCGATGCGATCAAGCGTGGTGAATGGCACATTAAATAACCTAAATATAAATAAATAGATGTAAAAAACAAAGGTAATGAGTATGAGATGCGTGGAATCATATAAGAATTTGGCTTTCCTTTCCCTTTCTTACCTCCTTAGCCAAATTCTTATGTGATTCCACGCAGCTCTCTATGCTATTCTTTTGATTTTTTCACAGCCCCATACATTATCTCTTATCGATTATCTGTCCTACCAGTAAATAAATTCATCAAAAGTATAGCAATGATCAAGAACACAGATACTGTGAATATTCCTAGCATTCCTTTCAACATGATTAATAAACCAATTACAATCTTTTCTCCCATATAGCCCCTCCTATAATAATCTTGCTACGATAGTCATGATCAACCCACCAGCTACGACCGAAGCAATCTGACCTGATACATTGGCGCCAACTGCATGCATTAAGATGATATTTCCTTGTTGCTCCTCATTTGCAAGTTTTTGTACTACTCGTGCCGACATTGGAAATGCAGAAATGCCTGCAGCACCTACCATTGGATTTATCTTTTTCCGACAGAACAGATTAATAAATTTAGCAAATAAAACGCCTCCAATCGTATCAAAGAAGAAGGAAAACAAGCCAATAGCCATGATTAGCAACGTCTTCATGTTAACGAATTCTTCTGCCCGTAAACTAAATGAAATGATCAATCCAAGCATCAAAGTGATCAGATTCGTCAATACATTCTGTGCTGTTTCAGACAGAATACGAAGCACTTTGCATTCTCGGATCAGATTTCCAAACATTAAGAAGCCAACAAGTGCAACAGAGCTTGGTGCTACAAAACCTACAACAAGAGTAACTATGATAGGGAATAGAATCCTAGCCTTTTTGGATACTGTTTTCGGATTATAATCCATTGAAATATAGCGCTCTTTCCTTGTTGTTACCATTTTGATTGCAATTGGCTGTACGATTGGTACTAATGCCATATAAGAATAGGCTGCAACGGCAATGGCTCCTATGTAATTGGAATGAAAAAATTGGGATACTAAAATCGAAGTTGGTCCATCCGCTGCACCGATTACTCCAATGGATGCGGCGTCTTTTAAGTCAAATCCTAAGATCAGTGCAAGGATCACAGCTGCAAATATTCCAAACTGAGCGGCAGCGCCAAATAACATCATAATTGGATTAGATAACAAAGGACCAAAATCAATCATGGCACCAATTCCGATAAATAGTATGATCGGCAATGCTTCGGAAGTCTCTATTCCAAGGTGAAATAACCATTCAATGATACCATTGACTTCACCAACTCCCTCCACCGTCTGATTAATGACCCCGGATAATGGTAGGTTAACTAATATGGCCCCAAAGCCCATTGGTAATAACAAAGCAGGTTCATATTCCTTTTTTATTGCTATAAAAATCAGTCCTCCACCGATTAGATACATAACGACCTGCTGCCAGGTTACCAGCGTAAAACACGAGAATAAATCCATAGGAATCCTCCTTATTCCTTCCAACGTCTATGTTTCGTTTGTTGTTAAAATTTATGGATATATACTCACTTTTATACCTAATACGGCAGTTATGAATAAAAAGAGCGGGGCTGTTGAACGATGGTATCGCTCAACAGCCCTGAATTAAAATTTATGAGAAGCGGTTCAATACTTTAGAGATTTCTGAAATGTTCATTTCATTCTTTTCTACAAGACCATTTAAGTTATCTAATACAGATAATAAACTCTCTGCTGTACCAACGATTTCTTTGACACCAGCTTCATTATTTGAAGTAGCTAAAATCATATTTTCCATGCTTTGCTTAATATCATTCATGCTTGCATTTAATGTATTTACTTCCTGATAGATTTCCTTCATACTACTTTCCATTTCACTGATGTCACCAGTATAAGTTGCTGACTGTTCTCCGACACCTTCAAATGTCTCATTTACTCCTGTCAGATAAATAACAATATCATTAAAGCATTGATTTGTCATTTCGATCGACTCATTGCTCTGTTCCACGATCTCTTGGATGGAAACTACGGTCTTTTGTGTCTGTTCCGCTAATTTCTTAATCTCATCTGCAACAACAGCAAAACCTTTACCTGCTTCTCCTGCTCTAGCAGCTTCAATCGAAGCATTTAAAGAAAGTAAATTGGTCTGAGACGAAATCTCTAAGATTGTCTCTACCATCTCACTAACACGCTCAATGGCTTTTAAACTACCAATGGCCTGATTGATCTTTTTCTTTGTTTCTTCCATCTTTGTATTGCCATCTGTAATTTTCTGCTCAATGTTCGTATTGATGTTATTCGTCTTTACGATCATATGATCCGTAATTTTCTTGCCCTTGTCGCACATATCTTCTATTTGCTTCGTAAGTTCTGTCATATTGGCAATGGATTCATTGACACTGCTGATACTTTCAGTCGTTGTAACAATACTAGCAAATAGCTCCTCACTTGTAGCACTGTTACCTGTCGCATTGTCATTTAACTGGCGAATATTCGAACCTAATTCTACACTGTTTTTCTCCATATCACTACTACAGGTCTTTAACAGATCGGAGAGACTACTCATCGTTTTATGAAGTCGAAAGGTTGCATTCTCCAGTTTACCGATTTCATCATTCCCTTCATTCGCTACAAGATTCTTAGTTGCTGTAATCTCAAGATTACTTAGCTTGCTTAATCCATTGGTTACTCTTCTAACATCACGAATTACCGAAGTAATGGTAATCCAGCAAAGAACTAAAATGACCAGTGTTGCAATGCCCGTAAATGCAAAAAATGAATTCGAGAAATGAGATACACCGCGATAAACTTCATTATAATCTCCCTCTATGGAGATATACCATTGACCATTATCTAGATATTTGTAAACACAGAGTCTGCGGTCTCCTTGAGCATTCCTATAATCATAACAACCAACCGCTCCATCTTCTTTCTTTACATCGATCCCACTTTGCTGACCTACTAACTCTGGATCTTCATTAAACATATATGTGTTGCTTGTTAAATCAATTAAGGAAATACTACTTTCTGTAAATGTGTGAGTTGCTACTTTTTTTATCTTTTCTATGTAATCTGTAGCATAAAATGCACAACCAATATACCCTAATGGCTTTCCATTCTTATCCTTGATCAAATAAAAAGTATTCGCTACGAGTGTTTTTCCATCGGAACGGGAAACTGTAATTCCTGCATTATAAATTCCATCCGTTGATATTAAGGAATCCTGAAGTGCCTTTAAAGATTCACCCTCTCGCAACGTAACACCAATAATCTGAGAGTTTGCATTATGGGTTAATACAGTGGAATCAAAACTTGCCAGATAAAGTCCCTCTATACCATCTATCATGCTTGCAAAACGAACTGTCGCCTCTTGAGCTTTTAGTTTTAATTCTGGATTGGTTGGATTTTTAAATAGATCGATAACACTTTGAAGTTGACTAAAATCTTGAGAAATCTGTTCTACATGATTCATGTATAGTTCTGATGTCGTATCACAACTTTCAACCAGATCATACATCGTATTACTGATCATCTTGCGTGTGTTATCTTTCATACTTCGATAACTAAATACGAACAAGAGCGTCATTGAAACAATGACCGTCACTAAGATTGGCGTTATCAGACGTAGCCTTAAGTTTTGGCGTTTCTTTGGTTTCATAATAATTTTCTCCTTTGTAAAGCCCAACGAACATCATTGTGTCTCTCTATTGGGTGTATCATATTCTCAATTATAAATGAAAATAATACCATGCCATTATAACCAAAAGAATTTCTTTCGTCAATTAATACAATATTGCCACAACTTCACTATAATATGTGAATTAACATAAAATAGGACTAGTATTCTGATTAATGAATGTTCTTTACATTCTTTGTTGCTACAAATTAACTCTTTATCCATCAATCGTTCCTCCTTATTCTCGCCACATAAATAGTTTGATTTCCACCAAACGTAGTAGCACCCCTGCACCGATTATGATCACATCATACATAAGCGATCTTTCTCCTTGTCAAATCTAATATATTTTATAACGAATTATTATTTTTACGCATCCAAACAAAAATGACACGCTTTTATCTCATTTGAATAAAATAATCTTAGCCAACTATGGAGGTTAAAAATGAATCCATCAACTATAGTAATGGACGCTGGTCCAGATCCTTTTGTCTTTAATATTGAAGACGCTACAAAAGATAATACAACATTACGTACTTCCTTATGGACAGGTAAACACCTGCAAATAACCGTAATGGATATTAAACCAGGCGAAGATATTGGTTTAGAGAGGCACGAAAACTGGGATCAGTTTCTTCGAGTAGAACAAGGTACTGGTGTTGTGAACATGGGGTATTCGAAAGATAACCTTAACTTACGTGCACCTGCTGATTCTTCAACTGCTATTATTGTTCCAGCCGGTGTATGGCATAATCTTATTAATACAGGCAATCAATCCTTAAAAGTTTATTCCATCTATTCACCACCAGCACATCCTTGGAATACGATTCACGAAACAAAAGAAGATGCTGAAGCTGCTGAAGAATAGTATTTCATATAAAAATAACAGAGGAAAACGAAACAGAACCACCATTCATCAACGAACATCATAAAAGTGCAGTCATAAGCTACTTTCAATCATTACTTATGACTGCACTTTTTATGATAATTTCAAGTAATATATCTATACCATTAATATGGAATCGTACCACTAACGACTTTTCCATCATACAGCACAACCGCACCATTTACATAGGAATGATCGTTAGACTGTTCGTAATTTGACCAATCACTCTTAGCGACACGAACACACATCTGAACTTTTCCGTCTTTTTCAAGTACTTGATTCGAATTCAAGCTAAGTTCGTAATAGTATAAATTATCACGTACATGAACAACTGACATACCAACTGTCTTCGTTAACTCAACATACCATGGAGATTTTGTCATATTAAGACCTGCATAATCCACATAAGTATTCTGGGAATTGGTTCCTTCTAACGTATAGTAATATCTGATTTTCGTCCGATTCAAAGCGATTGGACTATTAGAAGTTAGATATAACTGTCCGCCTAACTGATTTGTGCTACTGCCATTCATAGGTGCCACTACAACGTTGATATCAGAATCCGTTGGATTATAAACAGAAATTGGAGTCGGCGTAACGGTTGGAACCGATGGCTTTGGTGTTGCAACAGGAATCGGTGTTGCAGTTGGTCGGTTTGGTTTCGGTGTTGCGGTTGGTTTATAAGGTACCGGCGTTGGAGTAATTGCAGTACGGCCATTTGGCTCACTACCATAAACCAGTTTTCCATGATCATATAATGCCATATGGCTTGCCTTTGTTATCCCATTGGTCAGACCCTGATACGATGGACTCTTAGTGTAATCCCATTTTCCTGGAGCTGTAATTCTAAACTGAATTTCTCGCTTATGTTCACTTTGCCCACCAGGATAAATGTTGTTGCCCGTCAAATCAACCTCAACATAATATATTCCCTTGGATACATTCCATGGATGTAATCCCGAAATTTTTGCCTTACCCTGACTATAGCTGCATGTAATCTTCATATCTTTTGCAGAATAACCTGCTGCAATCACATCATTAATATTAACAAAGTAGCGTAAGCTTAATTGGTCCGTAACTCTTGCTGGCCAAGCCGTTCGGTTATACACTACGGTTTTCAGCTCAATAAAATTCACTTTATTATGTTTATCCTGTGCATTGATTTGGCTTTCAAGGAAAAGTTCCTCTCCGACTTTTTCGAATGCATTCAGATTTTTATTAATCGTACCGCCATAATCATGATACATTTTAGCCATTAATCCAACAAAGCCTGCATTATAGTCATTCGCAACTTCATTGGCTACATAATCAGTTCGAAGATCATTATATCCATCATTAGCATCTGGGCCACCGACCAATGCACCAACTAAAACATGTCTAGATGTAGTTGGCTGTCCGCCACAATTGTTCTCCCATCCACCATGTGCCGTACGATGATGTGGATTTTTCGGATAATTAGTACCAAATCCAACGACAAAACTACGTCCTGTACTTCCAAGAGCATAATCTGCCTGCGATTTTGCAAACGACTGACAACGCTGTGCTCTCTTTGCCTCTGCACCATCCCAATCTGCATAAATAGCAGCTAAGAAAGCGGTTGTAGTTGCATATCGTAGCGATCCCCAGGAATCTAACCAGGCAAGTCCCTTTGGAGTATATTTAATACGATTTCCATTTACACCGACTGTCCAGTAATCCAGATGTTTCTCGATAACCTCTTGATAACTCTTTTCACCTGCATATTGAGCAAGAAGAAGACTTGCACCAAGATGTACATCATCCCAGTTATGAGCCCATGTATATGATATTTCATCCGACTGATCTGCTTTGCTCCAACCTTTCGAATAAGACTTGGCTTTTGTAACATAACTTTTATCATTCGTTGCAAGATATAGCCACATACTTGCCCAGGATAACTCATCATAAAATCCACTGTATGATGTGTAAAATCCAGCCGCCTGTTGCATATAACCAGCATCGCTTTTAGTTGCTTCTGCAAATGCCAATAAT
Source organism: Clostridiales bacterium (assembly GCA_029098165.1). Taxonomy (GTDB): domain Bacteria; phylum Bacillota; class Clostridia; order Lachnospirales; family Lachnospiraceae; genus Lachnoclostridium. The sequence goes on along the minus strand of JAQXNU010000055.1, from coordinate 817 downwards.
TCTTTTGCATGTTTTAAACATTTCTTCGAATATGCAGGATCGATCTCTTGAAATACAACTGCACAAGCTGCCAGAGAAGCTGCTGTTTCTGCACTAACTGCTGATCCTGGATTGTTCAGATCAAGTTTATAAGCTGGTCGTTCCATCTGCATTACTTCTGCGGAAGTCCATACAGAATGGTCCACACTACCATTACCAACCTGATAATAATATTCATTTGGAGAAGGATGACATTTTATAAAATAATCATTTGCCCATCTAATTTCATCTAATATATAAACATCCTGACCACTTTTTTTATACACGCTCGTATCTTCCAAATAGGACCAGGAAAGCATCGTTGCAGTATATGACATTGGTAGATTGAACTTCACATGATCTCCTGCATCATACCATCCACCAGTCAGGTCAAGTCCAACATCAGCTCCATCCTTCATTCCAGAATCGCCTCTCCAGTTATTTCTTTGATGCTCTGGAAGATCTCCTGATTTCTGAAACTCATAAAACATCAATGATTTTTCAAAGGCATCTCCATAATCATATGTACTTGCTGCATTTGCTTTTGTATTATGAATTGTAATCGTACCAAAGACCATCGATACGATCAATCCTAAGGATACTGCCGTTTTCGTGATCCGCTCACGTTTCCATGAATCCCTTAACATCATTGCTCTCCTTCCTTACTTTTACAAAACCTTTTGCTATCTGTTATGATAACAGATTGCTTTTACAAATTTATTAGTTTTTTCTTACATTTTTTGGTTATTTACATTATAGACTACTTAATCTATTAATTCAAGTCAATTCATATATCGAC
>JAQXNU010000054.1 GCA_029098165.1 Clostridiales bacterium | reverse complement strand
TTGCTGTTCTCTTATATTCTGGATATGTCCCTACAAATGGACGTGCAATGATACGACCTACACCATACTCTCCGGTACAGATTTCACGTGCAATTTCACAGTAACGATATAACTCTTCTACTGGAACAACATCTTCATGCGCTGCGATCTGGAATACACTATCTGCAGATGTATAAACGATCAATGCGCCTGTCTCTACATGTTCTTTCCCATAATCTTTAATAACTTCGGTACCGGAGTAAGGTTTATTACAAATTACTTTACGTCCTGTTCTTTCCTCAAATTTGTCTAATAATTCTTTTGGGAAACCATCTGGGAACGTTGGAAGTGGTTTTTCAGATACAATACCGGAAATTTCCCAATGTCCGATTGTAGTATCCTTTCCTTTAGAAGACTCCGCTAAGCGAGCGAATGTTGCCTGTGGTACTAACTTACTATCAGACATATCTGTTAAACCATCAATGTTAAATAAACCTAAACGTTCCATGTTTGGCATAGAGAAATACTTACTTGTCGCAGCAGCTTTCATTGTGTTGCTTCCTGCATCACCATAATCCTTTGCATCTGGCATTTCACCGATTCCTACACTGTCTAATACGATCAAAAATACTCGTTTCATTCTACTTACCTCCAAAATAATTTCTAAAGGGATTCTTAAGTTTTTAGATACCCTATTGTTGTCTTGTTTTGATTGTGATATAATCACATCGGTTTGGTGCTTTACAGTACTTACTCATTGAAGAGAACCCCAATAACATATTATAAGAAAGGTTGTGGCTGTTTGAAGTCTTTACTTAAAAAATATAAACATGCTTGGGTTTTACTTTACTTCTTTATATATGCACCATGGTTTATTTACTTAGAAAAAACCGTAACGAATAATTATCATGAAGTTTATATTAAACTAGATGACTATATTCCATTTAATGAATGGTTTGTAATACCGTATTACGTATGGTTTGCTTTTATCTTTGTAACACTCCTTTATCTGTTCTTAAAGGATACAAAAGAATTCTATCGAAGCACTGCGTTTCTTTTTATCGGTATGACAATCTGCTTGTTCATTTATACGGTCTGGCCAAATGGTCAAAATCTTCGTCCAGACTTAGATGCTCTTGGTCGTAATAACATTTTTATCGAAATTCTAAGAAAATTATATGCGAGTGATACATGTACGAACGTTTGTCCAAGTATTCATGTTTTCAACTCCATTGGTGCTTGCATCGCCATTTTCCATACCGAAAGCTTAAAAAATAAGAAGTGGCTCACAATACCAACTTTTATTTTAACCATTTTAATCTGTTTGTCTACTGTATTCTTAAAACAGCATTCTGTATTTGATGGTATCTGCGCTTGCGTACTAGCTTGTGTCATGTACTTGATTGTTTATGTGCCTGACTACGAAAAACTATCCGTAAAGCACAGACAACGTATAAAATCAACAACACGAATCTAAAAGATGGGACGATTTAAAGCGAATTAACCTGCTTTAAATCGTCCCCCCTTTTTATCCAAATTTAAATATCTTTTTAGAGATAGTATATCCTGCTTTTACAATAGTATGACCTGCTTTTGTGTTAAGCTGCATACTTTTACTTAAAATTCCACTACCGACTATCTTCGCAAATTTCGGATTCTTCTTCTCAAGATAATCCCATATTTCATCGCGTTTTTTTAAACTTTTCTCGCTTCCTTCTTTGATCAGATATACAGAACATACAGTCATCATGATTTCCATATACTTAACAAGATAATTACGAAGTTTTTTATTCTCAATCTTAGTCACATCACAGCAATCGATCATGAATCTTGTAACTCGAAGCTGCTGATCGATTCTCTTGATCATATTCGCCTCAGTTACAGACTGATCATCTCTACCGATAAAATAGCGATAAAGATTTACATTCATGTAGTACATGTATTTTACTTTGCTTAAAGGTTGGTATACGAAAATATTATCAACATAGAATGTGTGCTTTGGCAGTTCCAACTTACAGTCACGTAGCAACTCAGTACGATAAATAACAGAATGCATCAACATGTACTTACCCTGTTTGAAATGTCCTACTTCATCCCAGGTAAATATCTTTCCTTGCGGTAACACACCAGTATAATCAATTACTTTTTGACTATTTTCATGTACCTTTTCATAAACATAGTTCGCAACAAACATATCAAGTTTTTGGCCTTCATTTACGATTTCACGTAAGACCTTTAATACCTTCTTGAATGCCTCTTCATCTAACCAGTCATCACTGTCTAATACTTTATAGTACAATCCTGTAGCTGCACGAAGTCCAGCATTAACTGCTTCCCCATGCCCTCCGTTTTCCTGATGGATTGCTTTCACAATGGTCGGATATTGTTTTGCATACTCATCTGCAATTTTTGCTGTATCATCACTGGAACCATCATTTACGATAATAATTTCTATCTCTTCGCCAGCGACAAGCAAAGAATCAATTGCTTTCTTCATGTATGCTGCTGAATTGTAACATGGTACTGCTGCTGTAATAAGTTTCATATTATCCTCCTCTACTCTATATACGTAATAAACACATTACCAGCCTCTTCAAACATTGCACTTGCTTCTTTAAGGCTATATCTTCTCTCTACTGCACTAGCGGGATCTGATACAATAATACTAGAACTATCATATCCTGTAATCAACACCGCTTCCCCCGTCTTTTTTAATGCTATCACAGGCTTATTCCTATAGATAAAATATAGTACCTGATCTAACGATATCTTTTCTGCTTTAACTGGTGTTGCATTCATCTCTTTACTCAAATACTCCACAACTGACATCTCTTTACGGTTGTACTCTGTAAGCGCAGATGAATTACGATATGCAAGTAACATCTTGATACAAGCTTGTAAACTAGTTCTTCCCTCTGATTTTGGCACCATGGAGATTCCGCTAATCTGATTCTTTAAAGACTTCACGCCTCGCTCCCAGACAACCTGTCCACTGCTGCTTAATACAATTCCTGAAGTTTTATCTGCCGCTTGGATTGCAGTTCCAATATCCGGTGTGACCGCTTCAATATTACCAAATGCGTAGGTAATGAATCGATCCTCCAAGGTTGTTGCCTGATTCACACGAACAGTTCTATCTTCTGTAATAATCGTATTCTGAGTTGTCAATAATTCAGGATAATCGGTCATCCCTTTGGTTAAGTTCATGCTAATATAGTATTCAGTCAGCATCTGATCAGTAACACGTTTTGTTACTTGGATCTTAGATGTATCTTCTTTCGCAGTATTTAGAATGAAATCCGAATCTACCATTTCATACCCTAAGATTGAGTCTGCATTCTTAACCAGTCGCTTTAATTCTATCACATTACCATTTACTTGTGCATCAATAATGTAATAATTATCTTTTTTATACTTTTTCTGCACTTTATTGGCGCTATCGACAATGTAAACCTCCTTCATTGGATAAAGCACCGTACCATCCATACTAATTAAGTTATCTTCTTTTGGAGCAATCCCATATATAATGTTCTGATCAATCAGTCCAAGGAGACGTAATGGTTTTCCCCCAGCCGTAATCGCTTGATTCTTTCCACTCTCTAGATCTAAGATTTGAATGGAATCTGCTGTAACTGAATCATAAACTTCTTGATAAGCAACAAATTTATTCTCTCTAGAAAATACGATGGAATCCTTAGTTACACCATGCGCAATCTCTTTTAGCGTTTTTGCTGTTAAATTATAAGAATAGATTGTATCAAACAAATGGATATAAAACACTTCATAATTATTACTGTAACAAAACGTTCCTATCTCCTCATTCAGCAGACCATACGTTGTATTGATTGGTATATACGCTAATTCCTCAACTCTCTGCATAACTCTGTCATAGTGATACAATACGATACCAACTCGACCTTCATATTCCCCTCGGTTCATATAACCATAGACGATAAAATCAAGATTTCCGGTGTCATCCATTCTAAGGATTCGGATATCATGACTTTCATACGTATCTCGAATAAAATCTGTCTTTGCCTGGTAGAATGAAAATACTTCCGTCAGCTTATTCTCAGCGACACTATAGGACCATAATGCACGTTCACGAACAAATGCAAGCGTCGTCTTATCTGAGTTTGTAACAAGATCGATATTAGGGTTATTCGTGATACCAATCTTAAACTCACTCTTAGATAAGCTTGTTAATCCAACGTCAAATACCGATTCCATGGAACGGTTATAATCATATAGATAACATCGGCTGGATGTATACATAAATCGATAATCTTCTGTTACCCTATAATACTCCTGACCAGAACCCGTTTCCGCCTTAAGCATAAAATTAAGACGTATGCTTGCCGTAGAGTTACCGATTTCAGAGATGGTCGGTACCTGTTTAAAAACTTCGATTGGATTTAAAGTTCCATATGTTACGGCATCATAATCGTTACGGATCGTTACTTTGGAGAAGCTGGTCAGTGAATCATATGGCTTTTCTAGATACTTTGTGATATCATCCGCAGTATCCTTCGAAAATGTTGCATTATGAAAATCCTGAACAAATGCCAGTTTTTCTGGCAAATAATAAGAATCCATCACCTTAACACGAGTATAAAAATATATTCGTTTACTGTTATCGGTTACTAATGTGATACGAAGTACATATTCCATATCGGTTGTCAGTTTCTCTTTTAGTTTGATTCTGGCAACTTTATATTCTGGCTGAACGTCTAAGGCATTAATCGCCCCTTCTTCTACTGTCTTTCCGTCATTAATGTTGATCACTTCATACTTAACTTTTTTTACCGTGTTCTGGTTTTCAGTGATCACAACAGAGAATGACTGCTCCTTAGAAAGTGGTGTAATAGATTCTCTCACCGTTAATACATCGAGACTGGAACAATATCCATGTAAAAGATTGATTTCTTCCCCATCCACTAACATTGAGATATATGGCAATGTCGCTTCTTCCATCTTCATCGACTTTTTATCGATACTAAATACTTTTTCTGTCATATTAGTTCCAAAATAACATAGGGAACCAATAAATATACCTAACAATATTAGGATTCGATACACTAGCCTCATTCTAGTTTTCCCTCTCTTGATTTACAAGTTCATAAAGAGTTGATTTTACATGTAAATAATCAAGACTCTCTTTTACTTTTCTCGCAGCTTTTTCATTCCATGCTCTTGATACCTGATTTGGTTTTTTAACTGCTCGTAATAGAATATTTTTTGGTGTGTGTTCCATATCAATAAATTCTAAAACCTGTACCTTATATCCTAGCATCTCTAAAATATTTGAGCGCAAGGAGTCTGTAATCAGTGCAGACATTCTTTCCTTGATCAATCCATACTTTAATGCAAAATTTAGTTCTTCGCACTGTATTTGACGATTAATCTCATGCTGGCAACAAGGTACAGATAAAATTACCTTTGCTCCCCACTTATTCGCTTTATATAGAGCATAATCTGTGGCGGTATTACATGCATGTAAGGTTACAACCATATCCACATGATCACAGCCTTCATAATCAGCAATATCTCCATGTAAAAACTGAAGATTTTCATACCCATAACGATCTCTTAAATCATTACACGTCTTTATTACATCGTCCTTTAGATCAAGGCCTGTAATATTAATATTATAACCCATCATCTCATGAAGATAGTAATACATAGCAAAGGTCAGATACGATTTCCCGCATCCAAAATCAATGATATTCACTACCTTATCTTTATCAAAATTCGGCAACACATCTTCAATAAACTCTAAAAAACGATTGATTTGTTTGTACTTATCATACTTTGCACGAATGATCTTGCCTTCTGAACTCATTACCCCTAAATCCTGCATAAATGGAACCGGAGTACCTTCCTGCAGAATGTACTGCTTTTTACGGTCATGTTCCGTAATGGTGATCATCTGCTTCACCTGGTTCGGCTCTTTTTTCACTTTCACCGTAACCGTTCCCTTCTTACTGATCAAAATGTTGGTCTGTGCTGTCAAGCTCTTAATCTCTACCTGCTTCAACAACCCATTAAACCATCGATCTAACTTACGAAGCAACTCCTCCTTCGTATCATTCTCATGAAATACCTTCGTTCCACGATACTCCGTAACCTGAAACAAAAGTTCCTGTTTAATTAAAACCGGTCGAATCTTAACCTTAGCAACCTCCTCCACATTCGTAGAGTTACTAATGATAATCTGCTTCAACTCTCCATTACAATTACTTTCAAACGCTTTATATATCTTCTCATCCATACGGGTGTCATCCTTCTATCTCTATCAAACTAGTATTAAAATACTTATATTTTGATATTATTGTACCCGTTTTTTACGGTGAAAGCAAGGTTTGTAAGAAAAGCTTAATCTTTCCGTAACATCCCATTTCTCTTCGCATATACTATATATGAATAAGCAAGACGAGGATGTTATATGTCTTATCCATCGAATAACAGACAAAATTACCGCATGCGTGCAAATAGCGTGCCTCCGCCAACCAAAAATCCTTACTTATCTCGTCAGGAGCTGAGAAAGAAAGCTTTAGAATATAATGCAGGACTGCAGGTAACCCAGGATAGAACATCTGATCATAGAAACAATAGAATGCAGCCTCAGACCAATAATAGTAATCAAAGAATGGCTCCTTCGAACATGCTTCAGAATATTAATGATAATAGAGCAGATGTATTGCCTCCATTCCCGACTGAGATGATTGATATGACTCCTAGTCAGACAACACCAGCAACAAGGAATATGAACGCAGTTCCTCAAGAAAATAGGCAGACCCGCCAAATAATGACACCGACAGAAAATGATTGGGCTTCTCCAACCACTCGTTCCTGGATGGATTCCCTTAGAATAACTCCATCTCAAACAATGCCTGAGCAATCCATGGAGCAAAGAATGATTCCACGCACCAATCCTGTTAAGAATGATCGTAGTTCTTCTTTAATGAATTCACAGGAAGATCAATGGCAATCTCCTAGTAACTCTCAAAATTTTGACAATTCCTTAGATTTTCTACCTCATACGGATAGAGAAAATCAAGAATATTTAGAAATGATTCGAAGACATCCGGAAGATGTGCGTCGTATCTACAATGCAGTTCAGGTAGCCTTTGATCGACTTGACTATGATGGCAGCTGGATTTACGATGAGAATACAGACCGTACCACTTTAATCCGACTTTCAGAGGATATCTATAATTCCCTTCTTCCACTTACAGAAGGATATGACCCTGATGCCCAAATTTCTGATGATGTCGACGAAGAGAATAGAACCCCTGGCATACTACCTAATAAGAATTCTGTTCGCTGGATGTTCTATGTTATCTTTATCCTAGTACAAAATGAACTCCTATATCGTCGTAGAAGAAAGGAAAAACAGAACGCAATGTAAGTCTTACGCATATACTTTAAGAGGCTGTTAAAAAAGTAGCAAAAGAACAACGAAGAGAGAGATGGAGAATCATATTAGAATTTGGCTAAGTCCGGCCGCAAGGGAAAGGCAGCCAAATTTTAATATGATTCCCCATCTCTCATACTCATCTCTTTTGCTGTTTTTTCACAGCCCCTTTTCTCATAAATGCTTTTTATGCTACTTCATTTTTCTTAGTTGTATGTAATTGTTTCTCATATGCAATCAATCTTAATGCCATTGCATCAAGATCTGCATTCATTTCTTCCCAGTGCTCAAATTGTCTTGCTTCTGGATGATTAACATCAATAATCTGTTTATAGCCTTTCATAAACGTCAATAAATCTCTTAGGTCACAAATTGTCTGCTCGGCCAATTCTATCTGTTCTTCGCAAAAATTTATCCTTTTACCCGTATTTTCCGATTTTTCGCTCACTTGTTCTTGCATAAGAGATATTTCATCAAAGCCTTCCATAAAGCACCCTCCTTACACTACATATTGTATATTAACTCGACAAAAAACACAAGAAAAAGAGTATGACATATGTCGACACAATCACATTGCAATTTCGCTTTTATTCGACAGTAATTAGTATTATAATAGATACGAAAGAAACCGTTAATCAGGAGGTTATAACAGATGAGTGATTCTAATTGTATCTTTTGTAAACTAGCATCTGGAGAATTTGGTTCTGCAACCATTTACGAAGATGACTTATTTCGTGTGATCCTTGATATTGCGCCTGCTGCAAAAGGACATGCTTTATTACTACCAAAAAGACATGTTTCCAATATTTTTGAATTAGATGGTGAAGAAGAAACAAAAGCGTTATCCGTTGTGAAAAAGATCTGTACCGCATTGACAAAGACATTAAACTGCGATGGTATCAATGTTCTTCAGAACAATGGTGCTGCTGCTGGTCAGAGTGTATTCCATTATCATATGCATATGATTCCACGTTATGATAATGATCAGGTTAACATCCCTTGGACACCTCTTTCCTATGCAGATGGCGAAGCAGATGCTGTAGCAGCTACGATCAAAGCAAATCTGTAAGATAAATCCGACCAGTCATTTCTCTTACAGGATACTAAAATTGACTGTGACAAAGCAGCAAAAAGAACAACAAAGAGAGAGTTCTAGAAACATGTTAGAATTTGGCTAAGTCCGTCCGCCAGGGAAAGGCAGCCAAATTCTAATATGCTTCTAGAACTCTCTTATCGTTGCTCTTTTTGCTATGTTTTCACAGCTCTATTGTTTGTTTGCAACTGCTTCTTCGATTAATTTTACAATTGCAGCGGTTGCATCGTTTTGAACACTTTTGTTCATAGCTTCCATATATTTCTCGCGATTATCGAACACTTCATTAACCGCAGTTAAAAGAGTTTCGTTCGTAAGTTCTTCTTCCTTAATTACATAACTATATCCCTGACGTTCAAAAGACTCTGCATTTAAGATCTGGTCACCACGACTTGCAGCTGCAGATAAAGGAATTAAGATATTTGGTTTCTTTAATGCTAATAATTCACAGATAGCGTTTGCACCTGCTCTTGAGATTACAAGATCAGCTGCTGCAAATAAATCACTTAACTCTGAACTAATATACTCGTACTGCACATATCCCTTAGTTCCTTCATATACAGGATCCATCTTACCTTTTCCACATAGATGAATTACCTGAAAACTCTTTAACAACGTAGGTAAGAGATTTCGAATAGCTTCATTTACTTTCAAAGCACCTGTACTGCCGCCAACAACCAAGATTACTGGCTTGTTTGCAGTAAATCCACAAAAGTCTAAGCCTTTGATCTTATTGCCCGAAAATAATTCTTTTCGAATTGGTGTTCCAGTAAGAACTGCCTTCCCTTTTGGAAGATAATTTAACGTTTCAGGAAAATTCGCACACACTTTAACCGCTGATGGAATACACAAACGATTTGCTAGTCCAGGGGTCATATCAGATTCATGTATGATTGTCGGAATTTTTCTTTTTTTTGCAGCTAAGACTACTGGTACTGCTACGAAACCACCCTTAGAAAATACAACATCAGGTTGTAACTTTTTCATTAACTTTTTCGCCTGACTGATTCCCTTTAAAACCTTAAATGGATCCGAAAAATTCTTTATGTCAAGATATCGTCTTAGTTTTCCAGAGGAAATTCCATAATACTTTATCCCTAACTTTTCGATTAGTTCTTTCTCAATTCCTTGATAAGAACCAATATAATGAATATCATAATCTAGTTCCTGTAACTTTGCAATTAACGCAATATTAGGCGTAACATGCCCTGCTGTTCCACCACCAGTTAAAACAATGCGCTTCATAATTTGCCTCCTATTTTGCCTGTTTTAAGGCTTTTGCCAATTGGTCCGGACAAGATGTAGATTTCATTCCGCAGCATACGCCTTCAAGTCTAGCAATTACATCGTCTACTTTCATGCCTTCAACAAGTTTGCCAATACCCTTTAAATTACCATTACATCCGCCAATAAATTCTACTGATCGAATAATTTCTTCTCCATTTACATTATCAATCTCAAAATTTATTTCTCTTGAGCATACACCACTTGTCTTATACTTCATAACATCCTCCATAATCCTAATCTTTGGTATACTATACGATTCGATCTATGTATATCCTTCCCAAAATTAATCGTACCTATTTTATACTATATTAATTGATTTTGCAAATAATTCTTTTAATTTTCCCATTTACAAGTCAGGGTTGTGGAAAATAGTTCATTTGGTTATAATAAGCAAAGAAAATGTTAATTAAAGGAGAAAAAATATGATCGGTATTATAGGAGCTATGGAAGAAGAAGTAACACAGTTAAAAGCAAAGATGCAGGACGTTACTGTTTCCAAAAAAGCATGCATGGAATTTAATAAAGGAACATTATGTGGGAAAGAGGTTGTTGTTGTTCGTTCTGGTATCGGTAAAGTAAATGCTGCTTTATGCGCACAGATCTTAGCAGATGACTTTCAGGTTTCCTGCATTATCAATACAGGAATTGCTGGATCTTTAAATAATGATATCAATATTGGAGACATCGTTCTTTCCACTGACGCACTTCAGCATGACTTTGATGCTGTCACTTTTGGATATGAATTAGGTGTAATCCCACGTATGGAAACTTCCATTTTTAAAGCAGATAAAAAACTTGTAGCACTTGCGAAGAAAACTTGTGAAGAAGTAAACTCTGACATTCAAGTATTTACAGGAAGAGTAGTCAGTGGAGATCAGTTTATCGCTGATAAAGATGTAAAAGAACGTTTGGTATCTAATTTTGATCCTTTATGTACAGAGATGGAAGGAGCTGCAATTGCTCATGCCGCCTTCTTAAATCATATTCCTTTCTTAATCGTGAGAGCGATCTCTGATAAAGCAGATAATAGTGCAGAAGTAGACTACCCAACATTTGAAGCAAAAGCGATTGAACATACTGTGAAGTTAATGAACGCATTAGTAGCAGCCATGTAAAACGGAGGTTATTATGGAGGGAATGGAACGAAGAGAAAAACTTATTGAGATACTTACGAATCATTCAACGCCAATCTCAGGCACAGAACTTGCAAAGAAGCTTGGTGTAAGTCGACAGATCATCGTACAAGACATTGCCCTTTTACGAGCAACCAATAAAAATATACTTTCAACAACGAAGGGCTACCTGCTCTATTATCAGGAGCCCAAGAAAGTTAACCGCTGCTTTTATGTAAAGCATACAACGGACCAAATCGCTGACGAGCTTACTTGTATCGTTGATCTTGGCGGTACCGTTTTAGATGTAATTGTCAGCCATGAAATTTACGGAACGATTCAGGCAGACCTGCTAATTCATAATCGACAGGATGTCCTAGATTTTGTTGATAAAGTTACACATAAGAAAACGGTTCCATTAAAGGAACTGACCGGAAGCTATCACTATCATACCGTAGAAGCAGACAGTGAAGAGGTGCTAAAACGAATTGAGGATAGCCTGCGAGACAATGGATACTTAGTAGAATAGAATCTAATTAAAATAGCCCATAAGCAATTTAACTTATGAAATAACTGTTGACATAACAAAATTCATATGATACATTTACTGACAAGACAGCTGTATATACATGTGTATACCTGCCTTGTCATTTATTATATCTTGTCGTGAATCGGGAGGGCTTATGAAAGGTTTAAAGAAGGTTTTAAATCGTATCTTTATCGAAGGTCTTAATGGTATGGCACTTGGTTTATTTGCCACCTTGATCGTTGGTACAATCTTGTGCCAGATTGCAAGTTTCTGTTCAGGTGATATTGCTACATATTTGAATTTAATTGGTAAAGTTGCTTCTCTGTTAACTGGT
>JAQXNU010000053.1 GCA_029098165.1 Clostridiales bacterium | reverse complement strand
CGTGTAGTTGGTGTATTAATGCCATGTGGAGAACAGGCAGATATTGATATGGCAAGAAAGCTTGTGAACCATCTCGGCATTTACAATGTAGAACTGAACATTGAGGCAGCAGTAAATGGTGTTTTAGGGGAAGTGGAGAAGAATCTTGAGGTGACGAAGCAGACAAAAATTAATCTACCACCTAGAATTCGTATGTCTACTCTTTATGCAGTAAGCCAGAGTGTCAATGGTCGTGTAGCAAACACTTGTAATCTATCAGAAGACTGGGTAGGTTATGCAACCCGTTATGGCGATGGTGCTGGTGATTTCAGTCCTCTCGCTAAGTTAACCGTTACAGAAGTAAAGGCAATTGGTAGAGTGTTAGGTCTGCCAAATGACCTTGTCGACAAAGTACCAATTGATGGTCTATGTGGTCAGACAGATGAAGAAAATCTAGGATTTACGTATGCAGAGTTGGATCGCTATATTCGTGAAGGAATCGAGCCAGCTGCGGATGTGAAAGCTAAGATCGATCAGATGCATGCAAGGAATTTATTTAAGCTTCAGTTGATGCCTTGTTTTCAGATAGAATAAAATTGTTTGCTGAGGAAATAAACAATGGATTTCAGAAGCTTGTAAGGAGAAAGAACTCAACATGAATGATTTAAACAGACAAAAAGAAGAGGCATATTTAGCTAGTTATGATATTAGTACGTTTGAGCGGCCCTCCATTGCGGCTGATATTGCTATCTTTAGTATCTTAAATGCAGATATGGAACATAACATACGCAAGTTAACAAAGAAAGCATTAAAAATACTTCTAATTAAGCGAGCATCGCATCCATTTAAGGATTGCTGGGCACTTCCAGGGGGTTTTTGTAAACCGGGGGAAGATGTGATCGAAACTGCAAGGCGTGAACTTAGGGAAGAAACGAATGTGGAAAATGCGTATTTGCAACTGGTTGGCGCTTTTGGGGCAAAAGATCGTGATCCGAGAGGCTGGATCGTCTCGAATACATTTATGGCATTAATGGATGGGGAACAGTGCAACTTACGGGCAGGTACCGATGCTTGGGAAGCAAAGTGGTTTCAGATTGACGTAGAAGGAAAGCCACAACCGCCTGAGGTTACGAAAGAGGAAGTAGTATTGGTTACAGACTATGACTTAGAGCTGACCAATGAACAGGAAAACATGAAGTTAACTGCAAGTTTAAGGGAAAAGAGAGTGTTTAAGCATTTTCATGAGACTGTATCCTATGAGATTTTATCCAGTGAGAATCTAGCATTTGATCATGCCAAGATCATACTAAACTGCCTGTTAGCGCTACGAAGTCAGGCGAAGGAGAATACGAAGATGGTATTTGATCTGATGCCGGAGAAATTTACGTTGACACAGTTACAAAACTCTTTTGAAATCATCTTAAATCAGAAACTTGTGCCTGCTAACTTTCGAAGAAAGATTGCCGATTATGTAGTTGAAACGGATGAAATCATCGAAGGTACGGGATATCGTCCAGCGAAGCTGTTTCGAAGAAATTTGGAGACGTTTTATCAGTAGGGGAAGTATGGTTGTTAATAAGGCAATTAGAGTTGGTTGCTGAGTCTACTTTGGTTGGTTGCATCATTTTTTTATGAACGTTTAGCTGCAGAGTATAAATTACTTTGCAGCTTTTCTATTGTGATGGCAATAAAAAATCCTTAGGGCTTACCTGAGAAAAAAGTTGACGAATCCCTCAAAGTGCTTCTGGGCGCAAGTGGTAAAGAGCCTCTTATAGGAGCAGAACAAGACAACGGCTAAGCCGGTGATCTTGATCTTGAATTAGTTTTACAATTTATGCCGTATATTAACATTTCGTGACACTACTGTTTACAAAAAAATGTAGTTATTGTAATGTATTTATATAAATAGAAAAAAATGAAAAAAGTGTTTACAAACATTACTATGCGCTGAAAATCTTTCACGATGTAATACATAGCGTATTAGAGAAACAGTTAAAACGGATTAAGGTCAGTTTACAGCTAATCCTTTCAAAAAACTTGATACCTAGAAAAATGTATAGTACAAACGAAAATAAAATAAAAAAACAAGTTAGTTTTATAAAAGTGTCAATTGGGATATAGAGTTGCTTTATAGTAAATAAGTTAACTTTATATTATATAAGTTTAAATATAGAAATAATACTGCAAAGTTTGTTGTTCTTTTATCAGATGAGCCATTATATGAAAGCTATAATGCATCCAACATAAGCTTAAAAGATATGGCACAGAAGTTAAAATAGTTACATGATAACGTCAGTTATATGTTATAATGATGAATCAAAATGCTAACTACTTTTTTGTTGTAAAGATTGGAACATTGCATTTAGAGTCATGTAATAATGGTAATTTAGATTATTTAAATGATAATAAACTTAATGATCTCAAACAAAATATTGCCATAACATTCATGAAATCTTGTCCTCATATTGAAAAAGTTACTGCATAGGATGGCTATGCACATTATGCTGTTGTTGCTGAATGGTCCACAGGTGGTGGTAATGTTGATACCGTCTCCATAAAAAAGCACGGCTATCCAAGAGAAACAGTAGGTTGAGTTACTTATACAAGAACTATTAGTGGAATAGATTATGATAAAAAAGTAATATATCTTCAGGTACTTATGACTGATCAATATGGTATAAATCATATTATTGGACATCAAAAAACTGAACTGATAGAAGAAATTAGATAGAAAGAGGTAGTGGTATTCATTCAATATGAAAAAAATACGTATTTTATTTTTACTCATTAGCGTCGTTATATTATATATTATCATTATGAAATTCTATACCGGTTATGAAGCGTATAAAGTAGTAACATTCACTATTGCTGATAATACGGTTAGTCATTATGTTTATAATGACCACTTTTTAGCTTTAACAAAAGACGGAACTCTATATGTCTATGATAAGCATGGCAAGCAAATGCTAACGAATCAAACAGATATTTGTTTTATAAATACTTATGGTGATCTACTTTTTATTAAGAATGATGGCAGTATTATCTCAGATATTAACGAAGATACATAT
Organism: Clostridiales bacterium; assembly: GCA_029098165.1. Classification (GTDB taxonomy): domain Bacteria; phylum Bacillota; class Clostridia; order Lachnospirales; family Lachnospiraceae; genus Lachnoclostridium. The sequence goes on along the minus strand of JAQXNU010000053.1, from coordinate 1,184 downwards.
GAAGGAACCGTAATCGGGAAAATACCAGGTGCAGTTAGTGGATGCAAATGTTATTCAACTGTAATCGTAACTGATAAGGGAGAACTGTATTTTAGAGATAGGGAAGGTGGAAGCCCCTTTAAATTCCGCGATACTGAGCAATTGGATGGTTGGATAAAAATAAATGATGTAAAAGAGGTTACGAAAGCAGTTATTGCCGGAGATTCAGCAAGCACCGCATTATTTATACTCAATAATAAGGGAGAAGTATATTGTTGCTCTGATTACAGTAGTTATGGTGGTGATACATTAATGAAACTTTCAGAGGATTATATAATTACAGATATTTCTCAGTGTTATGATACATTCTTTTTATTAGATGATCAAGGCAATCTATATGAGTTTGGTAATGATATTAGAAAACAGTATTGTGATTTAGATCAAATAACAAAATTAGAGCGGTTTAAGAGTATTGAGAAGTTAACTACATCTTTGAGTCAGGGAACTGTCATTACAGCAAATCAACAAGTGTTTGTATGGCAAAAGAAAAAAGTTTTTTTTGGGAAAGCCTACGAGTGGGAGTTACGTTTCGGAGAACTTCTCGAACAAGGATGGGATGAAATTGTACCAGCATCGGAAGATTATATTTATGTGATAAAGGACAGAGTGATAAGCAGAATACCAACCCATACGATATGTGATGAGTTAGAATCTTGGTAAATGTAAAACTGCACATTATACCAGGGAGGGTGTAAATATTTTTGTGTCAGATAAGTTAACTACTTATCTATAAGATTAAGATATGTACGTCGAATAATGAATGATTTTAAACATTTTTCTTGTCAAACATAGAACTAAAAATCTAGTCAAGACAAAGAACAGTTTCAATGCCTTGACTAGATTGTTTTTCTAATATTAAAGACCTTGTTTCTGCATTTCTTGAAAAACTCATCCAAAATGGACTTCTTTAAGCTATTTGATTGGATACATTTTCAGAGAATCATTCATTGCAAGAATTCATTTTGTTATTAAAATACTATTTACTTCTATAAAAAGAAAAGAAAGACAAGCACAATCCCCCTTAAATTCGATATATTATGTAGTATCAATAAGAATTTAAGGGGGATTTCAATGAAAAAGCGCATTATTGCATTATTCATTGTGTCACTTATGATATTTAGTATCTGCGGTTGCAAAAAAGAGAG
>JAQXNU010000052.1 GCA_029098165.1 Clostridiales bacterium | reverse complement strand
AGCCTGTAATCTGATATAATAATCATGGTTTTTTACCAGATATCCCAGAGTACCGGTCTTGCAAGGAGGTGTGCTCTGGGATTTTCCTTTCCTATACTAATGTCAGTATACAGGTTTTTCCAGAGACAGTCAAAGAGGTCTGTTTATCGACAGTTCAGGCCGGCAATAACAGTATACCAATGACATAAGACATGAATTATTGTATATAAATTAGAGTATATACTACAAATGGTCTATGTACTTTTTAATAAATGAAGGGAGACACTATGGAATTAGAATTTTTTAAGAAGAACGAACAGGAAGCCAATGCATTTGTAGCTAAGATTATGAGAATCACAAGTATTTTTTTGGTGTTGTGCCTGATTTTGGATATAGCACATATATTTACGATTAAATTAGGAGTAATGATTATAGCTACTGGTATAGGATTTATACTACTGTGGTTACCTACTGTCTTGACAAAAGTTCTGAAAAGAGAAAAACCATGGGTTAAGTATGTGAATTTATTATGTGCGTGTTTGCTTGTTACCACACTTATTATTACCATTAATCAACATGTAATTCTATTGTTTTTGTATCCTATTGCCATTAGTAGTATTTATTTTTCAAGAAAAGCAAGTTACTTTACTTTGGTGGTTTCTATCATTACGGTTGTTATTGCTGAAATTTTGGCATATTACGCAGGATTTACGCTAGATCATAATACATACTCAATGAAGAGACTTATATTGTTTGGAATTCTTCCAAGAATTATCGAACAGGCAGCAATATCATTTATATTCATTATACTTACAGAGAGAACGAGTAAGATGTTACAATCAGTTATGAAAACCGAGGAACAAGAAAGAACACTGGCTAATTTACAGAGTATGGCTACAGAATCTTTTACAAGAGTATCAGGTAGTTTATCAAAAACTATGGAAACCTTGTCAGCAGTGACTGAAAATTCTGTCAGAAAAAATCAAGAAATCATGAACATTTCATTAGAAGTGGAAGGAAAATCTGCCGATAGTAGAGACAAGCTTTCAGATGCTGAAAACAGTATAAAAGAAGTTGCAAAAAGTATAAAACTGCTATCTGATGCAAATCAGATTGTGTATGATTTGTCAGACAATGCTCAAAAAATATCGGAATCTAATTCAAAGATTATGGAAAAAGCCTTACATAGTATGAAGAATATTTCTGAATGTACAATTGAGAGTATTCAGAATGTAAATCAACTGGGCGAAAAGTCCAAATCCATTATGGCTGTCATTGATACGATTAACTCAATTGCTAAACAGACTAATTTATTGGCTTTAAATGCTTCCATTGAGGCAGCCAGAGCTGGTGAAGCAGGAAGAGGATTTAGTGTCGTTGCTGATGAAATTAGAAAATTGGCGCAACAGAGTACAGAGGCAGCAGAAGATATCGCGGATACCTTTATGGATGTAATAAGTCAGGTTGATACTACAGTAGAATCGATGAATCGAAGTAACAACTTAACAGTTGAAGGAGTGGAACTGATTAATAACGCAAATGACTCACTAGCTACATTATTTAAGTCGAATGAAGATATCAACAATCAGATCAAGATTGTATATGATTTATTCAGAGATATGGAGAGTAATTATAGTGTTATAGGTGAAGCTGTATCAGTGTCATATCAGACATCAGAGGATACAGTTGATGGTGTAGCATTAGTGAGAGAAGCAGCCACTGTTACGAATGAATCGATGGAGCAACTATCAGAATTAGTTGCTACTATAGATGAGATGGCGAGAAACTTAAGAGAAGTATCGAAGCAGATACAATAATATCATTTGGCGTTTCTTTTGATCAATCTAGAGAATTATATTATACATAACATATTCTAATTGATGCCTATAAGATTCGTTATGAAAAAATTGATGATTTGTTGAACATTGTTTTGGATTTAAAAGAGAAACATTTGAAGTTGGAGAGGAAGCAATGATTACATATGACTCGCCTATATATTTTATTCCCAAAGATATTAACTATAAATTATCACCAAATGCAGTAGAGCAAATAAAAATCTTACTATTAGAAAAAAATAATGTTTCGTTTGAAGACCATGATACCATACAATTTGCCGATGTAGGGGAAAATTTTGAAACAGTAAGCTGTCCTTTTTGTAACGTTAATTTGATGGAACTTTGGTTAGAAGCAATAGATTCATGTTATGAAGAAGAGGGATTTACTAACCTTGATATAATAACACCATGTTGTCAGAGAAAAACATCATTACATAACCTAGTCTACAATTTCCCGCAAGGCTTTTATAAGACAATGATAAAAATAGAACCGGAATTTAAGCATTCATTAACAATCGAACAGATTGCTATAGAACTTGATCAAATCACAAATACACAGTGGAGAATCATTCTCCCACACTATTGATATGTGTTATGATAGGTTAACTGATTTTGATCATTGTCAAGTTGTCCTCAAAATATGTGCACGATTGCTTAATTAAAGGCAGAAAAGCTAGCAAAATCTAGTTTTCTTGCTTTTTCTATTGAATTAGACTAATATGGATATGTAAAAGGATTTAATGACAATTTAAATAAGAAATGATCAACATAAATAAACCACACATTTTTGAACATGAAAAGTGGGGAAACAATTCCTTTACCCGAGCATTTCGAACCATGCACCAAGTTACACCATCTATGGCACGTAAGACAAATGTACAGTTAAAATCTTATCCACGAATCTCCTTTGAAATATTTGAGATTCTAACGATTCCCAAAGCAACTTGGGTAGTGTTTTTTACAAGTTGAAAGGAAGAGGAAGAACTTGATACCATAACAAAAATATGGAAACGTCTCCCAGAGTTGTTTCAATCTACGGGCTATGAATTAAAAGCTGGCATACCAGAATTCGAAAAATGTTATCGTACAGAGGATAGATATCGCGCTGAAGTATGATTTAAACGGATTTACAGTACTTCCTGAATTTATTCATACTCATGTGCATCTAATGGATTGTTTTGATGGATTTAATAACGATAAACTCAAAAAATGGTTGATGTCAGGTATTACATATTTACGTGATGAGGGAATCTTATCAAGACACAACACAGAGGATGCGATTACGTGGAGAGAAAATATAAAAAGATCTTGTATGTATCCGAGTATCGCCGTATGCGGGAAGTTTATTTCAGCCGTCAATGGATATGGTGGAGTAGCTCCAATTGGTGTTACGAGTGAACTTGAGGCTAGAAATGTGGTCGATCTACAGGTGAATGCAGGAGTTGACCACATCAAGATAGCGTTAGACGAAGGATATGATGCTTACACTCAAAGTTTAGAGTTGCTTCCTTTGAATATCTTAGCTGCGATATGTGACCAAGCACATAAGCATGGCAAAAAAGTATCTGCACACGTTAATCGAAGTGATAAATTAGCAATATTATTAAAAGCTGGCCTTACTATGCATCAGGTTATCGATGCAGCTACAGTGGGGGGAGCAAAAATATTAGACCTGAAATTAGTGATTTAGAAATCTTTTGGGATGAAGAAATATATGGTTTGTTTAAGGAGTTTGCAGAATATATTTCTCAAGAATACGATTTACGGTTTGGAGTTCCGTAATGTTCTGAAGTCAACGGGTGGACATATCGTATTGGAAAATCTGGGGTGTATTTGATTAAAGGGATACGAATTGAAGAAGATGGATTTATTGTGGACGGATTCAAAATCGATCGTAGAGAAAAGTATCATTTGCTGTTGAAAAAAATTGACAAGATATATCTGGAAAATAAAAAGGATTTCTTGGAAAAGATTGCGGAAAACAACGTAAAGCAAACTCAAAGAAATAAAGCTAGAATTGCCAGAGAGCGAAAAGAATTTGAGAAAATACAAGAGAGTATTATTCTTGAAAAATACAATAGATTTCGCTGGCCTAAGATGTTAGATCTACATAAGCTTAATCAATTATATATGCAAGATGCAAAAGGGATTCAGGACGACTTTTTAGTGGATGAAATCGGGATGACTTTATATCTTCGTTGTAAATATGGAAAAGAAGATATGGAACGAATGGAGAAGTACATCATTCGTTGTCATAATTGTGATAATGAGATAAAGGGGAATGGCGATTTTAGACAGTGTAGTTGTGGTTATCAATACTCTTATAAGGAATATAGACGAAGTTTCAGTAAGAATAATATGCCAACAGGTGCTGCTGCAAAAACCTTTGAGATCTTTATACAAAAGTGGAACATAGCAAAGACATATAATGAAAAAAACATCCTGATCGATCATTTATTACATGAGTTCCATTTGTCGTTGACTTCAGGAGCTGTACATCGTCCCGTTGCGATGAATTTTATTGATGGAACTAGGAAACAAGTGGAAACTATTATTAATAACTTGGCAAGAAAGAGTTAAGCGCGAGTAGCGGAAGGAAAATGAAGAACTGGTAGAGTGGCCAGAAGCAAAAATATCAACCTTTCAGATTTGAATTATTGCTTCTACAAGTTAAGGAAAAAAGTTCGATAAATGATTATTTGAAAAGTCGGATAGTTGCATTTCATTTCTGTTATCATTTAATCAAAAGGAGGGCATAAGATGAATCTCATTGAACAACTTAACCGAGCAATTAATTATATTGAGTTGAATCTGACTGATGCAGAAGCATTGTCATCTGTAGCAAGTGTAACATCATATTCGCAATATCATTTTCAACGTATATTCAATTATCTTACTGATATGCCACTTTCCGAGTATATCAGAAAGCGCAAAATGTCAGTTGCAGTGGTGGATCTGCAAAGAGGAGATAAGGTAATAGATGTTGCGATAAAATATGGCTATAACAGCGCAGACAGCTTCACAAGAGCATTTGAAAGGCAACATGGTTTCACTCCAACAAGTGTTCGGCAGGATGGTGTGAAGTTTCAGATATATCCTCCTTTGACTTTTCAAATTCAGATTAAAGGAGTGCAAAAAATGACATGTAAGATTGAAACAAAAAGTGCATTTGATATGTTCGGTGTTTATGGTGAAATTAGTTCCGATATGGAGAAAGCATTTGATTAAGTAACAATGTTCTGTAAGCAGTGTGACGATGATGGTACGGTTGACGAAATGAATAACTTATTGGGAGAAGAACCTGATACTATGCTTCATGCAGCGCTGTATGACCACACTGAGACCACCTTTAAGTATATGATATGTAAGCATGTGCCAGAAGCTATGGATATTCCAAAACGATATACCATACTACATGTTCCGGCTATGACATGGGCTATATTTTCCGTGGACGACTGTGAGATGCAAAATATGTGGCGACGTATCTATGCAGAATGGCTTCCGACATCAGGCTATAATCTGGTGGGAGATATTAATTTCGAAATGTATTATGGCAGAGCAGATAATTCGAGAGGTGAAATCTGGATTCCTGTTGAGACTCAATAAGGTTGGCCTATCGTCAACCATTCCATGGTCCTGGACTTGAAGTTCGATGTCCTGGTGCTATTACTCGTGATCGTTTGGAGGCAGTACGTGAATCGGATGCGCTTCTTCGTGAGGAGTTTGCAATGAACGGTTTAGAGGGCAAAGTATGGCAGTACTTCACAGTAGTACCTGATTTTAGATCCACTGGTATTAAGGACGGAAATAGAGCATTCGAATGGGAAGTTATCATTCGTGCATTCAATACGAACGATGCGATGACAGCAAACGTTAAGGAGATTCCTTTCAGTCTCATGTACCACATCGTTGAAAGAATTACTCATGAGGTGAAGGGTGTCAACAAAGTTCTTTATGACTTTACACCTAAGCCTACTGGTACGATTGAGTTTGAATAATTTTCAAAAGCTCGCAAAAGCCTATAAAATGGGTATTTGCGAGCTTGATTTTTGGGGTTTGGTACTAAAATGGTACTAAAGTGAGCTGTTATGAGAATAGTTATCTATTTGCTTGTAATGCTTTTTTAGAGAATATTGCATAGCTAAGATGCTTAAAATTATTCCTATTAATAATCCAATGAAGGCAAAAAATATTTGTGTGTTTGATTGGTATCTTAATGTTATAAAGGCAGTTAGTCCAATGAAGATGATAACATACCAATAAGATTTTGATAGCTTCTTTATGCTTGACAGTTTTTCGGTAATTGATGAACTACTAGAATCAAGCCAAAAGAAATAGCTGAGGTCTATTACAAAATAAGTAAATGCAATGGTATATTCTTTGTTAATAAGAAAAACAATCCCGTAAATAAAGCAAAGAATTAACCAAGTCCAAGATATTTCTGAAGAAGTAAGCTTGTGATATGAATTAGCTTTGGCTATCTTGTTAATTACATAAAAGAAAAATTTATGTAATAATCGTATAAAAATACCAGACAATAATTGAAGTAAAGCAAAGATAAATCCGCTCTCAGTAAGAAAACTAGGCAATTTCGATGATGTACATATATAGAAATACACAACTATTAATAAAGTTAATGAAGAAATTGCCAGGAATACTATAATAATAGAAGCATAATCACCAATATATGGAGAATCATCTTCAAAATCATTGATATTAGTTTTGCAGGCTACCTTATAAAATACGATGTAAGAGATAGCTGTAATAATGGCACATAAGAATGTAGTGCCCAGCAATTGTTCAAGCATAATTAGTCCTCCTTAACTGTCACATGCGGCCATGTAATTTTCCATTCAAAGTATTCGTTTGGAGAAATCTCTCCATTATTTAATTTCGTTTTCATTTCACACCAGTCTGACAAAAAGTCATTTACCAATCCATATTCAAAAGTTAATGCAATGGGTGCACCTGCGCAGTCATAATCATCTTCGTTATAAGT
>JAQXNU010000051.1 GCA_029098165.1 Clostridiales bacterium | reverse complement strand
TTCTCCGGAAGGCGCTATGTTACAGCATGATGGACTTGAAGGATTTAACTACGAGGTGAAAGATGGTAGATATTATCTATTAAATGATAACGCATTAATGGATAACCTTACGGTTCCTGATGAATTTGGTGGCGGCGGTTACAAAGATGGATTCAATGCAATCAATCAGTGGATCATTGATTCAACAAGTGTGAACCCTATTACAGGCGAGCAGTATGATTTTAAATACTGGTCAACTTACAAAGAACAGACCATGACCGATATGAAGAAAGCATGGCAGGAAAAATTTGATGCTCAGGAACCAGCTGAGTGGATGAAGAAGAATGGAAAATTAATCGTTAGCCCAAGTGTTAGTGTAACACTTCCAAGTGATACACCGGATATCGCTATCATTCGTAGTCAGGTATATCAGGTATTTACCGATTACTCTTGGAAGATGGTATTTGCAAACGATGATGCAGAATTTGATAGATTATGGGATGAAATGACTGAGCAGATGGAAGGTTTTGATTATCAGACTCTGTATGAGTTCGATACAGCAAAATGGCAAATCCAAGTTGATGCAAAGAATGAAGCATTAAAGAATGCAAAATGAGATTCAGGTCAGAGGAAATAAATATTGTAAGTAAGTAGCAGAAATAGGGAGCTGTAAAGAAATGAGAATTCATTTTTTTACAGCTCTTTTTCGGAAATTTTATGTATTGACAAATAAATAGTTTAGTACTAAACTATTTTTAGAGGTGATGTGATGAAACAGAATGAATTAAGACAATTTATACATAAGATTTACTATCTAGCCGGTAAGATCCATTTAATCCGTAATATTGAAATCCCTTTGGAGATAGGGATTCATGCAAACTCCGCAACATTATACGCGTTAAATATGATCAATTTGAATCCAGATTTAAAGATGTCGGAACTAAGTAGAAAAATAGGAATTACCAAAGGTGCATTTTCACAAATGGCAAAAAAGCTTGAGCAGAAGGAACTAATTACTAGGAGTAAGTCCATGGAGAATTCAAAGGATATTTATCTGATAGTAACTGATCAAGGGAAACAAGCTGCAGAAGAGTATATTCGATTGCATGATAAGTTATATCAAGGAATTGATACTATTTTAAATCAATACAATGAGACGGAGCAGCAGACGATTACAGAATTTCTAAATAAGACAAATCAATTTTTAGAGGTATATACAAATCTGAAAGCATAAAGAGGAGGCAGATGAAAATGTCGGATCCAAAAGAATACAAAATGATCGGTCAGGGAAATACGGCAGAAGTTTACCAGTATGGCGAGGGTTATATTTTAAAGCTTTTTCGTGAAAGTATGCCAATGCCAGCCATTGAATTGGAATACCGGATTACAAAGATCGTACAAGAGCATTACGAAGAGGTTCCGAAAGCTTTGGAACTTGTAGAATATAAGAAGCGGCATGGAATCGTTTATGAACAGATTCAAGGAGTGAATCTGATTCAGTTATTGAGTAAGAATGCATTGAAGATGAAAGAGTATACGAAGATGTTTGCATCTATTCATGTATCTTTACATCAAAAGGAAGTGGATGTTCACTATTCATTGAAAGATAAACTGAAAAGAGATATTGATTCTTGTCAGGATTTAAATTTAAGGGAAAAAGAAGCAATTAAGCAGTACATCGACCGTTTGCCTGAAAAGAAACAGTTGTGTCATTTTGATTTTCATCCAGGCAATATTATGATTGCTGATCAAAAGCCATACGTCATCGACTGGATGACTGCATGTACCGGAGATGCCAACGCAGATGTCGCAAGAACGATGTTATTGATGCAGGTGGGAGAAATGATGCATATCAATCGCCTAAAACAGTTCGTGTTACGTAGATTAACGAAGAAAATTGGAAATGACTACTTTAGGGAATATCAGAGACAAACTGGTATTTTAAGAGAAGAAGTAGAAGATTGGATATTACCAGTAGCAGCAGCCCGTCTTTCTGAGTGGATAACCGATCATGAAAGAGTTCGACTAGTAACTCTAGTTCGTAAAAAATTGGCAGAATTGGAAAAGAAACAATAAAAATGGCTGCAACAACTACAAACGAGACCGCGGGAGGCGTAGTTTGGTATCTTGTTGCAGCCATGATTTATGTATACTATTCTACATCTTGTAATGCGTCGAATCCTTCTTCGCCAGTACGTACTTTAACGACTTGTTCTACATTGTAGACAAAGATCTTACCATCACCAATATGTCCAGTGTAAAGAGTTTTCTTAACCGTTTCAATTACGCTTGCAACTGGAATCTTGGAGATAACGACTTCAATCTTAACTTTAGGAAGTAAGGTTGCATCGATTTCAGCACCACGATATTTTTCGCCGGCACCTTTTTGAATACCACAACCCATAACCTGGGTCATTGTCATACCAGTAACACCGAGTTCATTTAAGGCAGTCTTTAAACGTTCGAAACGTGAAAGTTTTGCGATAATGACAACTTTGTAGATACCAGTAGGGGAAGAAACAACAGGTGCTTCGACTACTTTGACAGCTAAATCTCTCTGTGTCTTAGAACTTGTTTCATAATTATCATTGCCAAGATCCGTATTCTCATTAATATCCATTGTCATGGTGTTAGAAACATCCATAATACTAAAGCCTGAATAAGCAGATGGAAGACCATGCTCGGTTGCATCGAGACCTGTGATTTCTTCTTCTTCGGAAACACGTAGACCTAAGACTGCTTTGATCACTTTAAAGGTTATTGTAATCGTAACAACTGTAAATGCAGCGATTGCTAAGATACCAACGAGCTGAATTCCCAATTGTTTGAAACCACCGCCGTAGAATAAACCTTCTTCGATTCCGGCTTTTGCAAAACCTGGAGCTGTGCTAGTTGCGAATAAACCAACAGCAATCGTTCCCCAGATACCATTTAGGCAGTGAACAGCAACAGCACCAACTGGATCATCAATATGTAATTTGTTATCTAAGAACCAAACACCAAATACAACAAGGAGACCACTAACGATACCGACGATGATAGCACCAAAAGCATCAGTAACATCACAAGGAGCAGTAATACCAACAAGACCAGCTAGAGAAGCATTTAAACACATGGAAACATCAGGTTTTCCATATTTGATCCAAGTAAAGATCATACAGACAACGGTTGCAATTGCTGGAGCAATTGTTGTTGTTAAGAATACGGATGCTAAAGTAGAGACATCTGTGCAGGCAGCACCATTGAAACCATACCAGCCTAACCATAAGATGAAGACACCAAGAGCACCGATTGGAATGTTGTGACCAGGGAAAGCATTGACTTTAGTAATCTTACCATTCTTATCTTTCGTAAACTTACCGATACGAGCACCAACTATGATAGCACCGATCAATGCGCAGATACCACCAACCATATGGATACAAGCAGAACCAGCAAAATCATGAAATCCCATTTCAGCTAGGAAACCACCACCCCAAGTCCAGTGAGCTTCGATTGGGTAGATGATACCAGAGATGATGGCAGAATAAACACAATAGGATAAGAATTTTGTACGTTCTGCCATAGCACCAGATACGATGGTAGCAGTAGTTGCACAGAACACTAAGTTAAAGACAAAGTTGGACCAGTCAAAATCTGCATACGAAGAGAAGATATCAAATCCGGGTTTACCAATGAATCCGAAGAGATCTTCACCTAGAAGAAGACTAAATCCGATGAGAATAAACGTAACAGTACCAATACAGAAGTCCATCAAGTTTTTCATTATAATGTTGCCAGAGTTTTTTGCTCGGGTGAAACCGGTTTCAACCATGGCAAAACCAGCTTGCATCCAGAAGACGAGCGCTGTACCGATTAGAAACCAGACAGAAAAGGTGTTATTATTTACTAATTCTAAGATATCTTCCATAAGTTATACCTCATTTCGTATTTTTTTGGATAAACAGACAAAGGCGCGATTTCTATGGATGAAATCGCGCCTTTGCGTTTATTATAAGATGGTGTTGAAAAATTATATATGATCAAACTGCAGAAGTTACATTCCAGAATAATGACAACTTCTGAATATCGATCCTAAATTTCAATAGGATAGTAGATTCGTATTCTATACATAGAATAACATATCGGAATATCCTGGATAAGGGAGGGCATCG
>JAQXNU010000050.1 GCA_029098165.1 Clostridiales bacterium | reverse complement strand
TATTTTGTAAGAAAACACTTGTGATTCTATGAGTGTAGTGAGGGCTGTTGCAGTATTTAACTCTTCTGATGGAAGGTTGGATTCTGGAACAGCCTTTATTTACAGCCTTAAGAATCACAAGCGTTAGGATAGACTACGGATAGCAAAACTAGCGAGAGTTGTTGATAAAATAAAGCGACGGAAGAAAAATTATATCGAAAAAAAATACAAATTAAGTTACAGAAAGGAACGATTGATATGAAAGTAATTGGTGTTACTGGGGGAATTGGTGCTGGGAAGAGCACTGTGGTGAATCTTGCAAAGAGAGAATTTCCTGTGGCGGTGATCTTTACTGATTTAGTCGCGAGAGAGCAGATGAGAAAAGGTGGTTGTTCTTATCAGGAAGTGGTTCAAGAGTTTGGTGAAGAAATTCTGTTAGAGGATGGAGAAATCAATCGTAATAAATTGGCCGAAATCATCTTTTCGGATGCAGATAAGGTGAAGAAAATCAATGCGATTACGCATCCAAACGTCATAAATTATGTAAAAGAGAAGATTGAGGAATATCGTCGGTCAGGAAAATATCGTGCGGTTTTGGTGGAGACAGCATTGTTGTTTGAGGCAAAGATGGACAAGATTTGTGATGAGACTTGGTGCATTTACGCGGACCAAGAGGTTCGAAGAGAACGCTTAGTGCAATCTCGTAATTATTCCAATGAAAAGATTGATGCGATTTTTGAGAAGCAGGATAAGGATGAGTATGCGAGAGAACATTGTACGTATGAGATCGTTAATAATAATGAAACAACCGAATCTGAACTAGTCGAAAAAATAAGAATTAGATTATAAATTGGTTGAATAGGTAAATAGTACTAGATAAATTGATAATAAAATAGTATAATATGTACAGGTAATGAAGAAATATAGGGAGGAGACTGCATGGACACAACATTATATCCGGAACATCTTGTTTTCGGCTTGGATATTGGAACAAGAAGTATTGTTGGTACTGTAGGGTATCGACAAAATGAACAAGATTTCATCGTCGTGTCACAAAGCGTACGTTATCATGAGACAAGAGCAATGTTAGACGGTCAAATTCATGATATTAATAAAGTGGCTGAGACGATTCAGGAAGTAAAGAAGGATCTGGAAACGCAGTTGAATCGTCCTTTGACAAAAGTGTGTATTGCTGCTGCAGGTCGTGTTTTAAAAACAGTAACCGTAAGAGCAGAATATGAATTACCGAATGAAGAGACCATTACAGAAGAACATATCCGCTCTTTAGAATTACATGCGGTGGAAAAGGCGTATGGAGTAATTCGAGAAGAAACGAAAAAAGAGGATATTAGTTTTTATTGTGTTGGATCTACGGTAGTTCATTATTATTTAAATGATTATATCATAACAAACTTAATGGATCATAAAGCAAGTAAAATTGCGGCAGATGTTTTGGCAACATTTTTACCAGATGAGGTCATCGAAGGATTGTATGCAGCCGTTGCGAAAGCTGGGTTGGAAGTTGTCAACTTAACATTGGAGCCAATTGCTGCAATCAATGTTGCGATTCCAGAGAAGTTTCGTCTGTTAAATATCGCATTAGTGGATGTGGGCGCCGGAACAAGCGACATCTGCATTACAAAGGATGGAAGCATAATTGCATATGGAATGATTCCAATGGCTGGCGATGAAATCACGAATGAACTTGTACAAAAATATCTTGTTGATTTTAAAACCGCGGAAACAATTAAGATGTCTGCGTTGAAGAAAAAGTCGATTACATATAAAGATATTATGGGATTGACACATAAGATATCGCGCGATGATGTGAATGCAACGATGGAACCGATGATTGATAAAATAACGAAATCCGTTGGAGATAAGATTATGGAGTTAAATGGAGACAAGCCAGTAAGTGCGGTCTTCGTTGTAGGAGGTGGCGGAAAACCTGTTGCATTTATTGAAAAGCTTGCGCAAGTTCTAGGTCTTAGCAAAGAAAGAGTTGCTTTGCGAGGAGAAGAAGTTTTACAAAGCGTAACCTTTTTACAGTCAGAGATTAAGAAGGATCCATTATTAGTTACACCAATTGGAATCTGTCTAAATTACTATGAGAATCGAAATAATTTTATCTATGTATCTGTCAACGGAACACGGACAAAATTGTACGATAATAGTCATTTGACCATTGTGGATGCTGCTTTAGCAGTTGGATTCCCGAATGAACGATTATTCCCTCGAAGAGGTAAGACAATCGAATTTACTCTTAATGGTTCCAAACGAATGGTTCGAGGAGAACCAGGGGATGGGGCGGTAGTAACGTTAAATGACAAGATTGTGGGAATGAGTGCCCCAATCGTTCAAAATGATATCATTCAGATCAAGGAATCTACAGTTGGTGCGGATGCAGTCATGACGGTTGGGAAACTTGCTGAATACAAAAGCAGTGTGAAATTCAAAGTAAATGATAAAGAGGTAATCTGTCCGAAGTATGTGATGGCGAACCATCAGCTTGTTTCGGATACTTATTCCATACAGCAAGGGGATGAACTGGAAATTCTGAATTACTATACGCTTGGTCAGTTATTAGAATTTATGGATCTGCCATATCGAGAGGATATCTTAGTAAATAATCAGGAAGCAGATGAAACTACTTGGGTTTACGAGAATTTTTCGGTGATCTATCCTTTGACAAAAGAGGCGGATATTCTTGAACTTCCAGAGGAAACAAGCCAAGGAGAAGTCGAGGCCGCTGCAACGACAGAACAAGGGGGTACAGAAGAACAAAATATAATTGTTTTTGTAAATGATACAAAAGTAATAATCCCAAAAAAGGTACAGAATATTCTAGTTGATGTGCTAGATTCTTACCCATTCGACCTTACAGTAGCAAAGGGAGATAAGGTTGTGATTAAACATAACGGAGAAGTTGCTGAGTTTACTACACCAATACATGCGGGTGATCAGATTTCGCTATACTGGGAGTAGCAACGACACTTCGAGAGGGAGTGTAACTTATGAATGATGAAATGCTTTCTTATAAAAGTAGAGTATCCAAAGGTCATATTGCATTGTCTTTTATATTCTTACTGTTTTTAAGTGTTCAAGAAATCAGTGGCAGTCCGAATTATGGAAATAAAGGACTGATGTTTGCAGTTGTGATATTTGCATGTGACCTTAGCGTGATTCTTTTTCGACTATATCGAAAAAGAATCATTTGGATTGTTGTCCGAATTATAGAATTGATTATGATAACTATGGGGTATTTAGAGATGATCAGTTATATCTCCTCGTCCTTTATTGGAGTAATGCTGATTGTTTCAATCTTAGAACTGATGATTGTCAATGATTTTACGGATGTATATTCAAGGTCAATGATCTTGATTGTCAGCTGTTCACCTGCGGCAGTTTATATGATAGCCATGCTTTGTGTGAACCCAGGGGATCAGATTGAGTTCTTTGCAAGGATATGTTCTTTTGGTGTTATTGTCTTATTTATTGTGATTCTAAGCAATATGCTTTCTGATATTATCATAACCTCAGAGAATAAGGTATTCGAACTACGAAGATTATCGGATAATATGAAAGATGCGAATGAGGCACTTAAAGTTCAACAGGAAAAAGTGAAGAAGGCAAATGAGGAACTGGGGATACAGAAGATCAAATTGGAGACAGCATATAATAAGATAAATAATGCAAATACAGAAACGAATATTCAAAATATGATCATAAAATATATCTCCACTTCGTTGGAAATTACGACGCTTCTTAATTTGATTACAGAATCTTTGTTAGAAGCAATTGGGCTGGATTTATGTGCCGTTGTAATCCAGCCAGGAATTGCTGGCAACGAGAAAAAGCTTTATCGGATTCGTTCCAGAATGGGTGGCGAATCAGAACGGTTGTTAAGTGAAAAGATTGAATTGGGGTGTGTAGATCAATACATCCGAGCAGAAGGAACTTGTGTTGATAATAAGGTTGATTCTGCAAAGTATACTTTTTTATATGATGTAACCTTGAATTCACTTTTAATCATACCTTTAGTAAGAGATAATTTGGTTATTGGTGCATTTATTGGTGGTAAAACGCAGTATGATTTCTTCCACGACAATATATCGTTCTTTGAAAGTGTTGTAAATCAATTGCTTGTTGCGATACATAATGCGAGTCTATATTCTAAGATGGAACAGATGGCAAAACGAGACTCGTTAACAGGTATCTATAATCGAGGCCAGTTAAATATTATGCTGGATCAGTATTCCAAAGAGGCGATGGAAAAATCGAAACCTTTATCGGTTGTATTATTGGATATTGATTTCTTTAAACATATTAATGATACATATGGTCACCTATTTGGTGATGTTGTAATCAAGAAGATTGCTGAGTATTCTGGAACGATTGCTCATAAATATAATGGAATCGCAGCACGATACGGTGGAGAGGAATTCGTTTTGGTGCTACCGAATAAGATGATGAATGAAGCGACTGATATTGTGAATGAACTTCGTGAATTGATCTGTAATACAGAACTGCAATGTGAAAAAGAAATTGTTAGAGTGAAGGTAAGTGTTGGATTATCCTGTTATCCGGAAACCTGTACTCATATCACTGAATTACTGAATCGTGCAGATGGCGCGATGTACTATTCGAAAAAGAATGGACGAAATCGTCTGACCATCGATAGCGATGAAATTTATAAATCAATTGCAAAGAATAAGTGATAAAAAGAGCCCGAACGGGCTCTTTTTTAAGTCTTTCTTGCATTTCAAAGTAATTTATTATATACTAGTGAACGATTAATACCTTCTAGGAAGAAGGTGGGAAACAAGTGAAGTCAAAGAAGATTTGATGGTTTGGAATGGGAAGGAAGTAGGAATATGCGCTTATGCAGTATTGCCAGTGGCAGCAGCGGAAACTGTATTTACGTTGGAAGCAACAATACTCATATATTAATTGATGTTGGAGTTAGTGCAAAACGTATTGAGGCTAGTTTAGATGAAATTAAGGTGGATCCTTCTACGATTGCAGGTATCCTGATCACGCATGAACACAGCGACCATATTCAGGGGATCGGAGTGATGGCACGCCGTTATAACATTCCAATCTATGGCACAGTTGAAACGATAAATGCCATTATAAAACAAAAAAGCGTTGGAAGAATTGATGAAAACTTATTTCATTATGTGAAGCCAGATGAAGTTTTTTTACTTGGAGATGTAACGGTGGAGCCTTATTCCATCTCGCATGATGCAAGTAATCCAGTATGTTATACATTTATCCATGATGGAGTTAAGATCGGTATGGCAACCGATTTAGGTACGTATAATGAGTATACCGTATCGAAATTAAAGGATTCTAAGATTTTATATATGGAAGCAAATCATGATGTTAATATGTTGATGGTAGGAGGATATCCTTACTATCTAAAACAGCGTATCCTTGGAGATCATGGACATTTGTCGAATGAACGATCCGCAAGTTTGATCTGTGAGTTATTAAATGATAGATTGGAACATATCATATTAGGACATTTAAGTAAGGAAAATAATTATGCAGAACTTGCTTATGAGACGGTTCGATTTGAAGTGACTCAAAAATGGCCAGACAGTTCTACCATGCCAAAGATTGTTGTAGCAAACCGTGACATTGTATCCGATATGGTTGTTATCAACGAAGAAAAAACGTATTAGATGATTTAAGGTTATGATACGTGAATAAGCTCACGTTTATATCATACATTGGTCCCATGAGTTGGGACCTTACATAGGTGAAATATAAGGAGGACAGACAATGAAGAAAACAATTATTACAGTAGTAGGTCATGACCAAGTAGGTATTATTGCCAAAGTTTGTACATATTTAGCCGAGAATCATGTAAACATATTAGATATCTCACAGACGATTGTTTCTGGATTTTTTAATATGATGATGATTGTTGATACGAAAGAATCAGAGAAAGAGTTTGGGACTTTTGCCACAGAATTAGAGAAGATCGGCAATGAGATTGGCGTTGTGATCAAAGCACAGCGTGAAGATATCTTTGACATGATGCACCATCTATAGAAAGGAAAATACGATGATAAATTTTAATGAAGTGATTGAAACGAATAACATGATTGAAAAGGAAAACCTTGATGTTCGTACGATAACACTTGGTATTAGCCTTTTAGACTGCATCAGCAGTAATTTGGA
>JAQXNU010000049.1 GCA_029098165.1 Clostridiales bacterium | reverse complement strand
ACGCCGCCAGCGTTCATCCTGAGCCAGGATCAAACTCTCATATTAAGGCTTTGATTTGTAAGCCGATACTATTCGACCAAAGGTTGAATAGGTACCATGATTATTTAATCTTTTCAGAACAATTCGCTGACAAATCTTACTCGCGTAAGATTACTAAGTTTGCCTTAGGTTTGATCAAAGATCAAACTGTCATCTTTCATTCCGTTTACTGATTTAGGGTTGTTTCAAATCTTACGATCCAAAACAGTTCTTTTTATATTCAAACGAATTTCAAGGTTGTTTCACTGTTCAATTTTCAATGTTCATGACTTTTTTCGTCATATTCTGTCATGCGACAGCTTGCTTAGTATATCATGCTTTCAAATCGTTGTCAACTACTTTTTTAAAAGTTTTTTGATTTTTTTATCAATCGCAAACAATTTGTCAGATAATACTTTTTTATTGACTGACGAACACTGATTAGCTCACTATTTATGAGTCTCTCAAATTGTACTCTATTTTGAAACAATTTGTTGTGCTGTTCGACAGCTCAGTTAGTTTACCACGTAAAAAGACATAAGTCAACAGTTTTTTACTCTTTTTTACTGTTAATTTATTACAGTTCTTTTCACCTATATATATCCCATTGCATTACAAGCTCGAAATGTATTATCTACAGTTTCTAGCTAATTATACATGTTCTAGTTTTCAATTATATTAAAAAAGCCATATAGCCCAAGAGATTCTCTCCCCGTCTCATGCTATATGACTCCTATATGTAATCCATCATTCATGTGTTATTCATTCTATACTTAAACAACCTTTTCTCTTATATGCTGCTCTCCTAAGCACTCTTCCCCCGTCTTGCATTTACGGATCAGACAATACTGCGTAAGATCAAAATGATCATCAATCACCTCAAAGACTTCAAAACCATGATGTTGATAGAATGGCAGATTCTTATCATTATGCGTCTCCAACGAAACCATAAGCCCTTCACGATCTGCATATTCAATCACTTCATTGAGTAAATGACCAGACAAACCGTGATGCTGCATTGATGGTCTAGAAGCAAGATAAATGACATGAAGACGTTTATCATTATGTAATTCATCCGTCCATTTTGAATTTAGATATTCTTTTCCAACGATAAAATTATGTAATGTTTTTAAGGACGGGTCTTCCAAAATTAAAAAGCTGTCCGTTCGAATCGTTGCCGCTAATTCAGTCATATAGTAATGAATCGCACTATACACTTCACTTTCATCTGATATGACAATCACACTGTTTAATTCTTTACTGTCCGCATAAATCTCACATTCCTTAAAATACTCCAGTAAATCACTATGGAACAAATGAGGCAATAACTTTTCACGGATTTCGTCATCTGGAATCAACTTATTGTACAATGGATCCTCTCGAAAACATTCTGTCAATAATTCCTGAAGTTTTGGAAGATCTTCTCTCTTAACCCGATACAAACGCTCGGCTTTCAATGTTAACACAACCTTTTCTCAAATAATTTAAGTCTTCAACTTATAACCATGATATGTCAATTTTCTATAAATATCAATCGTAATTTATCACAAGAATCGTAGTATAATACAGTTATTATTCGACATTTTGATACAAGTGACAGACCGTTCTCTGGTAATAAAAAGGTTGTGATAAAACAAGTAGCGTTCTATTACAACCCTGGTATTATTATTTAGTTACATTCACTACGGAATTCATTCCATATCTTGCTATGAAGATCTTCTGCTTCCTGAGAGATATTATGAATGATTTCGCCACCCTTAATGTTTTCTGGTAACACTAGACGTTCTTTCATCTCATCGCTAATGTAGCTTTCTGCTGCCTTGTTGGTACAGAAATATCCGATATATTCAAAACATTTTGCTGATACTTCTGGACGAAGTAAGTAATCTAAGAATGCATGAGCCGCATCTGCATGTGGTGCTTTTGATGGAATCAGGCTCGCCATGATACCAAATCCTAATCCTTCGGTTGGATATACGACTTTTAAATCAGGATTTGCAACTAATGCTTGATTTACTTGGGACGTATATAAAAAGGCCGCTGCCACTTCACCACTGATTAAATTATCCTGTGTATTGTTATCATTAATGACACGAATGTTTGGAGCTAACTCTTTTAATTTATCTCCAGCCTGTTGAATAACATTCAAGTCTTCGGTATTAAAAGATTCACCTAACGTTTTTAATGTAATACCATTGATAACACGATAGTTTCCGATAATAGCTACGTTATCCTTTAAACTATCATTCCATAAATCCGCATAGCTTTTAATTTCAAAGTCTACTAAAGATGGATTATAAACAATCAATGGAACACCTGCTCCATAAGGAACCGTATACTCATCGTTTGTATCATAGAATTGTCCCTGAAAAACTGGATTGATATTTGAGAAATTAGGGATTTGCGATTTATCTAATTTCTGTGCTAATCCTTCTTTGATTGTAAGTTCCAGAATATAGTCATCTGCGATAACTAAATCATAATCTCCGCCTTGGGTTTCTTCTAACTTTGCCAACATATCTTCATCGTAATCAAAATTAGAATAGTAAATCTTAATTCCAGTTTCTTCTGTAAAATCATCTAATACCTCTTGTGGGAACATGCCATCCCAAGTAAAAAGGTTTAACTCTTTGCTTGTTACTTCCGTCGAATTGGCTGGTGCTTGTGTAGCATCTGAGGAAGTATTGTTTTCTGATTCTGTAGCAGCAGGTGTTGAAGAGGTTTCTTTATTGTCACTCTTCTTCCCGCAGCCTGTCATTACACTTAATGATAATACGAAGGTCATGAATAGTGCGATCTTTTTTTTCATAATTACTCTCCTTTACTTATTTTTTTATGATTACCCACTTTCCCAACTTGATAAGAAGCGAAAATCAGGATAATTGTTGCTAATAACATAACCGTTGCCAAAGCATTGATTTCTGGTGTTACGCCAGTTTTCATCTTAGTGTAGATCTTAATCGGCAACGTATTTACCTGTGGTCCTGTCACAAAGATACTAATGACCACATCATCAAAAGACATTGCAAAAGATAATAATACTCCTGACCAGATAGCTGGCGAAATCAAAGGCAATGTAATATCAAAAAATGTTCGTATCTTAGAAGCTCCCAGATCCAGTGCAGCCTCTTCTAAACTTCGATTCATTCCTACTAGTCTTGCTTTTACATTTAATAGGACATACGGAATACAGAAGGTGGTATGGGCAATGATCAATGTCGTCAGACCAAACGGTAATCCAATAAATGAGAATACAGCTAAGAATACCATTCCAAGGATAATCTCTGGAATCATAATTGGTAGAATTGAGAGATATCCGATAATCTGATTCGGCTTTGTTTTGATCTTTGCCATCCCATAAGCACCAAGAGTCCCGATGACTGCTGCAAGAAAGCAGCTGATCACTGCTAAAATCAAACTATTTCTTAGTGCAATTCCAATATCATGATCCTGAAATAATACTTTATACCAGTCCAGAGTAAATCCACCCCAGATGGATGTTATCCTTGAAGTATTAAAGGAATAAACGACCGTTAAGATAATTGGCACATACATGATAAATGTGATAATTCCAAGATAGATGTTCGGTAATTTTGTTTTATTCTTCATATTAGTCCCTCCACATCTTCTGCATGTGTTACTTTACGGTAAATACTAATGATCAACGTAGTTAACACCATCAAGACAACTGAAAGAGCTGCTGCAAATGGAAGATTTCTTCCTTTGGTCAGCTGCTCCTGTATGACACTGCCGACCAGTACAATCTTATTGCCACCGAGTAAATCTGCAATAAAGAACAATCCCATGGATGGGACAAAAGTAAGCACAATACCAGATAAGAGTCCCGGCATCGTTAGTTTTAACGTTACGGTACGAAAAGCAGTGAATCTGCTTGCTCCCAGATCTGTAGCTGCTTCCACTAAAGACCAATCCATCTTCTCAGCACTTGAATATACCGCTAATATCATAAATGGCAACAATGCATAGATCATACCAACTGCAACTGCTGGATAAGAATACAAAAGTTTCAATGGTTTATCTGTAATATGTAGTCCCATTAATATCTTATCTAACGTACCATTGCTTCGAAACACGATGATCCATCCGTATAATCGAATCAATGCGCTGGTCCAGAATGGCAACATAATCAGAAGCATCATTCGTTTTTTCCATTTAGCAGATAACTTCGCCATAAAATATCCGAAAGGATATCCGATCAATGCTACCAGTAATGTTGAAATAACGGCTAACTTAAACGATTCCACAAAAGTATTTAAGTATAATGGTTCTAAAATCTTTTTATAATTATTAATTGTGACATCTAATTCTATGCCCCACACTTTAGCTCTTGACATAAAACTCAAGACTACCATATAAATGATTGGAAATAGGACAAATAGTATCGTGATCGCATACAAAGGGATTAACGTGAGCCACAATTTTGATCTTTGGGGCTTAGTTTTCATCCTTGCCACCTCGATTTTCCTCATCTTCTACGATCACAACGCATGCTTCGCTAAATCCAATCGTTGTAGTATCCCCAACCTCTAAGTGATAATTAATCCCTTGACGGCTCGCTACGATTTCTTGACCATCGCTCAAACGAAATACCATGCGTAGCATTCCACCCGCAAATGATTTTTCAATAATCTCTGCCTGAAGTGACATCCGTCCGCCTGGAATCTCAATATGTTCTCTACGAACCGCTAATAGTACAGTATCATTTACGTTGTAACAATGGTCCTTATGTAATAAGTTGATGGTGACTTCTCCGACGGAAATCTTCAGAACATCTCCATCCTTACCAACGACCGTTCCTCTTAGAATATTGGCATCCCCAACAAACTTTGCGACATAACTTGTCTTTGGATGATAGTAAATCTCATCTGGTGTACCAATCTGCTGAAACTGTCCATCCTTCATAACAACGATACGGCTTGACATATTGATCGCTTCTTCCTGGTCGTGGGTAATATAGATAAATGTGATACCCAGTTTCTTTTGCAGACGTTTTAATTCTAATTGCATCTGACGGCGAAGCTGAAGATCAAGTGCTCCTAATGGCTCATCCAGCAATAACAGTTTCGGATTATTAATGATCGCACGCGCAATTGCAACGCGCTGTTTCTGACCACCACTCAGCTCGGATGGCATTCGCTTTTCAAATCCCTCTAACTGAACTAATTCCAATACCTTTTTCACCCGAGTTTTGATCTCTTCTTTTTTCACCTTACGTATCTTTAACCCATAACCAATGTTCGCTTCCACATTCATATGTGGAAATAACGCATAACTCTGAAAGATCGTATTCACATCACGTTTATTTGGATCCAATTTTGTAATATCTTCCCCATGTAAATAAATGGTACCTGCGTCTGGACTTTCTAATCCAGCAATGATTCTGAGAGTTGTTGTCTTTCCACATCCCGAAGAACCCAACAATGTAACGAATTCTCCCTGTTTCACTTGGATACTGATTCCATTCAGGACCTTATGATCGTCAAAACTTTTGGATATGTCCTTTAGTTCAAGAATGATATCGTTCATTTTTTTCTCCTATTCCTTATATGTAATATTCAATGGTCTCTGGTGCAGATTTCGCACTTTTTCGATACATAAGAACACATTCTCTTTTATCAATTGGTCCCAAAGCATAATCACTCTTACCTTCACTGTTCATATACTTCCAGGCGATTTTACGATTATATTTGCATGGCTCATCTTTAATGATCTCGATTCCTTCCACTTTAAATGGTCTCTTTCGATAATACGGATCGAATAGCATAACATAATCTTTATCAATTCCAGTTAGCAATACGTAGTGCCAACATCCCAACATCACTCTTGCTACTACCACTCCGCCTTCCTTTAAACATTCTGTAATTTCAGAGCCCTTATCGATTTTCACATGAGCTCCCAAAATCTGTTCGCAGCAAATTGGCCAATTCTTCACTTTTCCAAAATGATTTAACCAGCATGACAAAAACCCCATTGCTACCTTCGTTGTACCATGCTTATACGCTTCCCCTTTGGTATTATAACAGTCCAAAGTATACTGTGTGATTGCCTTTATAACATCCGGATAAATCTCTTCACGCTGAAATAAATAATTAATTGCATTTAACATTGTTGTAGGTCCACAATCGTATTCTGTGGACTGATAGCTCAATGGATTCTTCATCGATTATCCCTCACATATCATAAGTTCTTTTACAATAGAAGCGCACTTTTCTAAGTCGTTTCTTGTCGTGTACTCCTTACAGGAATGAGCATTATGCATTCCGCATGCTAACACAATTCCATTAATTCCATGACGCATAAAGTTGTTATTATCGCTTCCGCCAAATGTCGGGACCAGTTTCATCTCAATCCCAACTTTTTTTGTGGCTTCTCTAAAATATCGAACAACCGTCGAATTTTCTGCTGTCTCATACGCATAAAGATGTATAATCGACTGAAACTCCATACATCCCCCAAAAGCGGATGCACTTTGTTCACAAATTTCTTTGATCTTTTTCTCATTCTCTAGTGCCAACCGATGATCAAAACTTCGAATTTCTCCTTGAAAACCACACTGCTTTGGAACGATATTCGTCGCAGTACCTCCCAATATTGTACCAATATTTACGGTAGATTCTGAATCCACGTGCCCAACCTTAATCTTAGTGATTGCATCAGCTGCCATCTTAATCGCATGTATTCCGCTCTCAGGCGCAAACCCTGCATGAGATTCCTTTCCATAAAAGTCAACCTGAAATGAAATCAATGATGGTGCTGTGATTGCTGCCTCACCGATTGCTCCACTTAGATCAAGCACATATGCATCCTTTGCTTTGATCATTGAAAAATCAAAGACTTCACTTCCCTTAAGATAGGCCTCTTCTGCTATCGTAAATAACACTTCAATATCTCTATGTTCCGTTTGAGTCTCTTTTATTATACGTAATGCTTCTAAGATTGCTACTATACCCGAGATATCATCCGCTCCAAGTATGGTTGTTCCATCACTTGTAATTGTTCCATCTTCATGTATGACTGCTTTTTTATGTACTCCTGGTTCCACCGTGTCCATATGAGAAGAAAATAAAATCGGTGTCCCTGGTATTGTTCCCTTTAAATATCCATATAAATTATTTGCGGTTCCATTATAATGATCTTGTGCATGATCTTCTGTAACTTCAAATCCAAGAGACAGTAATTGTTTTTTCAGATATTCTGCAACTTTTTCTTCATGAAACGTAATTGAGTCCATGGAAACGAGATAAAAAAATTCATCTATCATTCTTTGAGTATTTATTTCCATATAAACACCTCATATGTATATATTCTTCTTAATTCCTATTAGAATAGTATGAAATAGACTATATTACTTTATTTCGAGTTTGTCAATACTAAATTTAATATTAAGTATAAGTACTCTTTAATATCTTACCTGCTACATATTACCTCATAAAGATAAATTTTGCAATCATTGATTTTTTTGCAATTCAGTTATCAGAATAAAAAAGGGAGTGTCGCTTTAGCGATTAGAAAAATCGCTAACCGGCGCTTCCTTTTTTTGGGGAGGGAGAGCGTATTGCGCTTTTATTTATAACAAAATTTTATTGTCTCTCATAAGTAACAGAATGATTTCTTTCCATTTTTGGCATATACATGTCTGCCTGAGATAAGTTTAGCCACTGAAATGGTATGATAATGATTTGTTGATCTCAATTAATTAATACTCCTATAAAAAATCAAGATTTCTAAAAATTACAGGTAGAAACTATGTCGATATCTGTCAAGTTCATATTACTTTACGTGTAAAAATTATAATATCTTTATAATTACCTGTAATTATTTGAGTTCTACTTATCTTCTAAACAGAATTTACGTGTAAATTTCTTGATTTTCTTAAATTTACCCGTAATCATTCGTATCCATCAGAAAGTTCCAAAGCAGACTCCTCTAATATTAAACAAGCCCAAATAACACGGGAGTTCGCTTAGCAATCAGATAATCGCTAAGTGAACTCCCGTGTACTTTAAGGGATCAACTGTAACTTTGTGCGACAGTTCCCATATACTATTCACTCAAATAAAGATTATACTTTTGTGTTATCTCATCGGCCACTTGATCTAAAGTTTTATCTCCTTTTAAATACTCAACCGCTAGTTCGATGATTATTTTTTTCCCATCCACGTCATCATACATTGGACGATCCAACGTCTTAACCGCATCGATTACTTTTCGCATATCTTCTGTGGTCACTTGCTCATATTCAAAAGGAACAGATTCACCATTCTCAGATGTGTAATATCCACGGCCACTTTTCTTTACTCCAGGTCGAATCCAACTATTTAATGAGTTTTCATTCACTGGAAATCCATCCATAGCGTCTATATTCTGTATACTCTCATCAAATAAAAAATTGACAAAATCTTTCGCCAGTTCTGGATCTTTTGTTGATTGATTGATTCCAACAAGCCCATTTGGTACAAATGTCCGATTGATTGGTTGATAAGATGCATTTGCTAATGATAGGACCGGTAATTTATATGTTATCTCGAAACGATGGCTTAGCGAGATTGTTATTAGTGAACAATAATTCTCCCACATCAAATGACTTTCTATATTCATAAGCATTAAAGACAGACGACTAACTGCTTCTGGTGAACTCTCATTATAACTAGTAAACCATGGCCCAGCCTGATTGTAGCTTGCACCTATCTGATTGGAAATCCTATATAAACTACTCAAGAATGAAGTAAGCCCATCTTTATT
Source organism: Clostridiales bacterium (assembly GCA_029098165.1). Taxonomy (GTDB): domain Bacteria; phylum Bacillota; class Clostridia; order Lachnospirales; family Lachnospiraceae; genus Lachnoclostridium. The sequence goes on along the minus strand of JAQXNU010000049.1, from coordinate 7,121 downwards.
AATTTGTCCATTACTGGAAAATATCTCGTTTGAATAAAAGGAAAGAAATAGCGTGACAAGTTGTTCATAACTACATGAATTAATCAGGTTCGTATCTATCTCATCACAATAAGCAGCTAAATCCTCCACCGTTTTTGTATGACTTAATACCTCTTCATGTCCTCCATAAATAGGCATTAAAATTCTTAATGGCATACAGTATACCTTATCATCCTTCCTATAACAGTCCTCTACATTCTTAAGCAGTATGCTTTTCTGCCCTGTCTTCGAAAAGAGGTCGCTGATATCCATAAGAACTCCCTTCTCAATATAAGAGGATAATGGAAGTTCATCCATTAGTATGATATCCGGACCTTTCCCTGCAAGTATCTCTGTATTTAATGATCTTATTGTATCTCCCAGCAAAGAATCATACTGTCCATAACAATCGTAGATATGAGGCATTACAACATTATATTTGACGTTAACATCTTTATGCTTCCTTCGATATTGGTCAATTGCCAAACTCACTGTTTCACTTTTATGCAGAGAACATATTGTAAGTTCTTTTTCTAAAACACCCTCCTGGGTAGAACTTGGCTCGTACTTAACATATAAATCCCCTAGATCTTCCAGTGTATTGCTATAACTTACATAAAATGTATAATACTCTCCCAATACTACACATAGAGACCTAATTTGATAGTTTGATGTGGACATACTATTTTGAGTTCCATCTACGATCACTTCCCAAACTGTTCCATTCTTTCTTTTTATATGTAATCCATTACTATTCAAAAGAACAAGATCGTCATTTGGCATTACCTGCAACAATGCATGACTTAAAACTGATTGGTCAAAATTTTCATATAAAATTTCCTCAGAAGTACCACCTTCTAAATCTTGTATTTGAATTACTTTCTTTGTTTCATCAATATAATATAAAGTGTTTTCTTTTACTGTATAATCAGCAAGCGTAGAACAGTGTCCATAATCCAAGCTTTCTTTCTTATTTAAATCAAAAAAATGAAGTTCTCTCATACCATTTTCTTTAAAACATAGAATTTGATTCTTGGTTATTTTGACTTGAGAAATTAATGGACCATAGGAGTATTGATTTTCAGAATCTTCATCATACCAATACGACGGTGTAACATTCTCATAGCCCTCTGTATTATTGGACTTTTTTATTAGTACACACGTCCATTTCCTCTGTCCATTCACATATATAAATCTCATACATAGCATATATTGGTTACCATCTTCACTTTGACATAATTCATATACCCTCATGTCAAGTTCTTTGCATGCTTGATCAATCCAATCTTCAGATGTTTTTTGATAGTTACCATCGATATATGTATAGCAAGATACATTTCCGCCTCCATCTTTTGTATACTTGTCGGTATAGATTTCAATTTGATTCTCACTATTCACCCGAGTTCCAAGCCAAGATTCTTCTGATTCCATCTCAGGTTGCAACACCTCAAATTCCGTATAATTACCTTCTGCAATTAATGAGACAACATTTTCTTCTGTTTCTTTTGCATTGTCCTGAACTGGCCCTGTTTCTACACTTTTTTTCTTATTGCAACCAGTGAAAAGTAATAGTAATGTAAGTATACCTAAACAGGCAAAAAGTCTTTTATTCATTTCTATCCCCCCAGACTGTATACAATTGTATTTATTTCCTAAGTTTACTCCCATAAATTCAAAAAAAATCTCAATATATAAACAAACCTTCGGTTAAGACATCAACCTATTGCTATAGTTTTATACTTATTCTGAAACATATATACTAAATTTCTGTGCAATTTCATCAACGGCCTGTTCCAAGGTTTTGTCCCCTTTTAAATACTCAAAGGCTCCAGTAATAATGATATCTCTTCCATTCACATCATCATAAATTGGCTGTTCCAATGTTTTTAACATATCTACGATACTTTGCATATTCTCTGCAGTCACTCGATCAAATCGATAAGAATGTTGCTCACCATTCTCAGCACTCCACGAGTATAAACCAATACTATCACCATCTTTCACCCAACTGTTTAATGACTCCTCATTGACCGGAAACCCATCCCATAAATCCACGTGTTGTACTCCATCACTAAATAACATCGTTACGAACTCTTTTGCTAAATCCGGATTTTTCGTTGATTGAGTGATTCCAACAAGAGAAGACGGTACAAATATTTGATTGATTGGTTCATAAGTACCATCGATTAATGACATTATCCCAATTAAATTAAGTATCTCTCTGTTATTTCCTGCAAAAGTTGTTGATAGTAAATATTGCTGATCCCACATCAATGAATCCGCCTTTCCCAAAAAAATATCATTCATCCTAACTGATACTTCTGGCACAATTCCATTATCATAACATGGATGCCATCTTGTAATTGGTTCTTCTCCGGCGCCTATTTGTTTTGCAATCTTATCTAAGCTATTTAGAAATGTAGTAAGTCTATCTTTATCAATTTGTCCGTCACTCGTAAATATTTCTTCGTAATACGTAGAAAGGAACAGATTCACAAGTTGAGCATAACCGCAAGATTCTCTCAATTTTACACCTTTCTCTTCACAGTAAGCAGCCAAATCTTCCACGGTCTTTGTATGACTTGAAAAGTCTTCATAGGTTGCATATAAAGGCATATGAATTCTCGCTGGCATATAGTATAACTTACTATCATTCCTATAGTAATCCGCTATATTTTTAAGTACGGGAATACTTTGGTCATCAAATAGCTCACTGATATCCATAAGAATTCCCTTCTCAATGTAGGAGGATATCGGCAGATCATCCAAAATTATGATATCTGGACTATTCCCCCCAAGTATCTCTGTATTCATGGTCCGTATTGCATCTTCCAACAAGATATCATATGAGCCTTCCGATTTAAGATAATTATCCATATTAAATTGTCGAATGACATTATAGTTGACTTTTACATCTTTATGTGTTACCCGAAATCGGTCAACGGCATATTTAACAGTTGGATTATTATAAAGAGAGCAAATCGTAAGCTCCTTGGTCGAAGTTGGTTCTTCGTTTGCTCCTGGTTCATATTTTACATATAAATCATCCAGTTCATGTGTTGTATTTTGATAGATTGCATAATATGTATGATTTTCTCCCAATGTAAAACATAGAGCCTTTGCCTGATAGTTTGGCTTAGACATGCTATTATGATTTCCATCTACTATTGTTTCCCACATTGTTCCACTCTTTGTCTTTATATGTAATCCAGCAGTATTCATAAGAAGGATACTATCATCTGGCATTACTTGTAGTAGGGCAGTCGTCAAATCTGCTTGACAATTCGAAGCTACTGGAATCTGCTCCGTTTCATCATTCTCTAAATTTTGTACATTGATCGTCTTTTTAACTTCATCGATATAATAGATTGTATTTTCTTTCACTACATAATCTTCCTGAGTGGAGATACTACCACAATCTATTTTCTCTCCCTTTTTTAAGTCATAAAAGCAAAGTTCTTTATTAAAATCTTCTTTATAACATAAAATTTGATTTTTTGTTATTTTTATTTGAGCAATAAATGGACCAAAATAATAGTCTTTATCCGAGTTTTCATCATACCAATGGGATGGTGTAACATTCTCGTATCCCTCACCATCTTCTGACTTTTTTATTAATACATCCGTACCTTTTCTCTTTCCATCCCCCGTATCGATTGCTCTTACGAACTGAATATACTCATTACCATCTTCACTTTGACATAATTCATCTGGAGATGCATTAAGTTCCTTGCACGCTTTTTCAGCCCAGCCTACCGATGCTTTTTGAAAATCGCCATCAATAAGTGTATAGCAACATACCTTCGTTTCTCCATGGCTTGTATCGAAACAGGTATATATTTCGAATTGATTTTTACTATTTGTCTTGCTGCCAAACCAATGTTCCTCCGGTTCCAGCTTTAACTGTGGCAACTCAATTTCAGCATAATTACCTTCTGAAGCAATTGAAACAGAGTTTACGTCCTGAGACTTTGTATCTTGCTCAGGTTCTTTTTCATTTTTCTTGCTACATGCAGAGAATAATAGTAACGCAAGTATTCCTAAGTAAAATACTGATTTCTTATACATTTTCTACCTCCTTAAATTCGTTTCACATATCATTCTCCAAAATAAAGATTATATTTCTGAATGATATCATCAACTGCCTGCTCTAACGTCATATTCCCCTCTAAATATTCGGCAGCTCCTTCGGCAATGATATCACGACTGTCTTCATCAGTATAAGCTGATCTAGTTAATGATTTCACATAATCAGTAAACTTTTTCATATCATCAACTGTTAACGAATCAATATTAATAAGCTTAACTTCACCATTTAGAGTTTGATAGCTTGTACATCCGAGCTTACGGCAAGGTATATTCCAATTCATTAAAGCCTTTTCATTCACTGGAATACCATCCTGTAAATCCTTTGATTGTATGTCTTCATCAAATAATGAAGTTACAAATTCCTTTGCCAATTCTGGTTGTTTTGTCATATTATTAATTCCTACAATTCCATATGGAAAAAATGATTGATTGATAGGAACATAGTTACCACCAATTTCCCTTAAGATAGCAATAAGGCTTTCTAATTGTGCAATACTGCCAATTTCATTCATCACAGCAATAGTACTATCTTCCGACATTAATGAATCAGGAATTGTCTGATAGTAATCTTCCTTTACCCCAGTTGAGTATTTATTTGTTTTAGCCCCAGGCACAGCCTTGATTTGGTTTGCAATGATATTCATACTGCTTAGGAATGAAGTTAGGCCTTCTTTCTTGATCAATCCATCTTCAGAAAAAATCTCATCTGAATAATACATGAGAAGATTATGAGCTAATTGAAAATAAGTAGCTGATGCGATTACTTTTCTATCCTTATCTTTGCAATAAGTAGCTAAGTCTTCCACTGTCATTGTTTGCTTCCCTAAGTCTTCACGTGATCCATAATAAGGTAGTAAGATTCTTATTGGCATACAATACATTTTACCATCTTGATTATAGCAATCCGAAATATTACTTAACAGGAGGTTTTCCTGGTCTGGGCCATTCAAGATATTACTTAAATCCATAAGAACTCCTTTCTCTACAAAGGAAGAGATTGGAAGGTAATCCAACAGCATAATATCAGGTCCTTTTCCAGCAAGTAGCTCCACATTTAATGTTCTTATAATTTCTGCCCTAGTTGCAGCAGCATCAGTACTATTGGTATCAAATAATATATCATAGCTCACTTTAATCTCTGGATGCTTCTTTTTAAAATTAGCAATTCCCATTCTCATCGTAGCATTATCAAATAGTGAACATATTTTAAGTTCCTTTGAGCTTGTCATAGAATCATCCATAATTGGTTCGTACTTAACATACTTATCATTTTTATAATCAACAATATTCGCATAAATCGCAAAATATGTAATAGTGGAATCCGGAAGAATTACTAAGGATTCCGGAAGAAAGTTTGGTGTAGACACACTGCACTGATCTCCGTCTACAATTGTTTCCCACAGTGTTCCGTTCTTCATCTTTATATGTAATCCACCCTGATCTAATACAATAATTTCGTTATTTGGTCCTATCTCTATGAGTTTTTCAAAGATAGCGCCGTTTGAGTATTGTAACTCAATGGAATCAGTCTTACCTTCCTCTAAATCATGTACTAATAGCTCTGTAGGTTTATCGGAAAAGGTATATATTGTATTATCCTTCAATGCATAGTGTTGATAAATATTTATACTACCAAAATCAACTTTTTCTTTCTTTTTTATATCATAGAATACTAGTTCTAAACCTCCTTCTTCTGTATAACACATAATCTGATTTTTAGTTATCTTAAGTGATCTAATGAATAAACTGTCACAATATGGCAGTTTTGAAGCAGTCTCATGCCAGTAAGAAGGAGTAACGTCTAGATATCCTTTTGCATCTTCTGTTTTTTTAATTACCATCCTAGTGCCATAAAAATGATTATCATATAGTCTTGACTTAGTAAATTGTATATAATCATTGCCATCTTCGCTTTGGCAAAGTGACTCTGGAGTAATAGCTAAATCCTTACATGCATTACTAGCCCACTCCACAGTTGATTTTATGAATTTATCCTCCACTAGCGTATAGCAATATACGGTAGCGTTTGTTCTATCTTCCGAATCCAGTGCTGTATAAATTTCATATTGATTGTTACAATTTACTCTACTTCCAATACGGTATTCCTCTGCGTCCATCTCAGGTTGTGGTATTTCATTTTCCACATAACGACTATTCACAGGAAATGGCTGTGGCTCACTACCATCATAAGATTCCGTTTGCGAAACTGAATTAGCTTGTGTAACTGGTTTCGTCTGTTGTTTATTGTCAATACCTTTGCTACATCCAACCAAAGCAGTTAATAATGCCAGAATATATACCCAAATCATTATTTTTTTCTTCATTCTACGCTTCTCCTTATGTTTTATGTGTACATTATAATTAATAAGAAGTTTAGTATATAAATCTCAAAAAAATCTTTAATTATGTAATATAATTCAAATTATTAGTTTTCCATGATGTACTCACATACTTTTTATTGGATGTTCTTATTTAACGTAAAAAAAGAACACTATCACTAGTGTCCTTCTAAGTTGAATTCCTTCACATTGAAATGTTATCTTAAACCTTCGGTTTATGGTACTTCGTGCCAATGCACACAAAATCTTCGATTTTGGCGCCGAAGTTCTCGAATCATTGCATGATTCTCGCGTCTTTTTGATATCTAATCTTAACAAACCATCTGGTTAAGCCCTCGACCTATTAGTAACAATCAGCTACACGCGTTACCGCGCTTCCACCTTTGTCCTATCAACCTTGTCGTCTTCAAGGGGTCTTACTAGCTTACGCTATGGGATATCTTATCTTGAGGGAGGCTTCACGCTTAGATGCCTTCAGCGTTTATCCCGTCCCGACTTGGCTACTCGGCCATGCTCTTGGTAGAACAACCGATGCACCAGAGGTCAGTCCATCCCGGTCCTCTCGTACTAAGGACAGCTCCTCTCAAATATCCTACGCCTACGCCGGATAGGGACCGAACTGTCTCACGACGTTCTGAACCCAGCTCGCGTACCGCTTTAATGGGCGAACAGCCC
>JAQXNU010000048.1 GCA_029098165.1 Clostridiales bacterium | reverse complement strand
AGTAACAACAAAATTTTGGTAGTCAGCATGACTGCCACAGTTAACAGGTAACATAAAAATCGCCTCCATATCGAAAAATGATTGCCGCCGCGGACGACGGTTCATATTAATCAATAGGCGCGAAGCGCCGCATTTTTCGATCCCTTTGTCAAGTGTTTTGGCAAAAAAAGTGGGGGATTTTATAAAAAGAGGAATCTGAAAGCCTTGTATTTACTGGCTTAGAGATTCCGAGAGATTATATTAAAAAAAAGGAGGATAAAAATATGTCAAACAAGTACGCAGGAACAAAAACAGAAAAGAATCTTTGGGAAGCATTTGCAGGTGAATCCCAAGCAAGAAACAAGTATACCTATTTTGCTTCTGTAGCAAAGAAAGCAGGATATGAGCAGATCGCAGCTTTGTTCCTTCAAACAGCAGAAAATGAAAAGGAGCATGCAAAACTTTGGTTTAAGGCACTTGAAGAACTTGGTGATACACCTACAAATCTTCTTCATGCTGCAGAAGGCGAAAATGCAGAATGGACAGATATGTATGAAAGAATGGCAAAGGATGCTGAAGAGGAAGGATTTCCAGAATTAGCAGCTCAGTTCAGAGGTGTTGCTGCAATTGAGAAAATGCATGAGGAAAGATATCGTGCACTTCTTAAGAACGTAGAGGCAATGGAAGTATTTAAGAAGAGTGGTGTTACAATGTGGGAGTGCCGTAATTGCGGACATGTTGTGGTTGGTCTTGAAGCACCAGAGGTTTGCCCTGTATGTAATCATCCTCAGGCATACTTTGAAGTACATAAAGCGAATTATTAATCGGAAGGAGAAGCGAATATGAAATTTTATGTATGTGAAACATGTGGTAATTCTGTTGGTATGATTAAGGAGTCAGGTGTTTCAATGATGTGCTGCGGTCAGAAGATGAAGGAACTTGTTCCTGGAACTTCGGATGGCGCTGCAGAGAAGCACGTCCCGATTTATAAAGTTCAAGGAAACAAGGTAACGGTTACAGTTGGTTCTGTGGAGCATCCAATGTCAGATGTACATTACATTGAGTGGATCGCAGTTGAGACAGTTAAGGGAGCGCAGAGAAAACTTCTGAATCCGGGGGAGAAGCCTTGCTTAGAATTTGCATTAACAGATGATGATTCTGTTGTTGCAGTATATGCTTATTGCAATCTTCATGGACTTTGGAAAGCTGAATAGATAATATCAGATTTATTTTGTTTACAGTCTAAAGAGGGCTGACGATTATCGTCAGCCCTCTGCACATTCTTTCAAACCATCTAAATCTGTAATGCGAAATATCTTCTTATCATAATCAATTAATCCTTCGTTTAACATACGGCCAAGTTCTCGGCTCATACTAGGACGAGAAACATTAAGATAATCGGCTAGTTCATTTCGATTCATCGTGATTGCAAACTGGTCGCTGTTATGTCGTTTGCGCTCACTGAGAAGATAAGTAGCAATCTTTTCACGCATTCCCTTTAACATTAACAATTCCATCTTTTGATTTAGTATATAATTCTTATCCCCGAGAAGAAGCATCATATTAAAGATTAGCTGCGTATGAAAACTACAGGCACCGGAACATGGGGTCATAATCTTCTGGTAAGGGAATTTAAGAAGGACTGTTGTCTCTTTTGTTCGAACGGTCACAGGTGCAATTCGGTGATTTGTACAAACAATTCCTTCTCCAAACATATGGGAAGGACCGAGAATCGCGATAATATGGCGGTTCCCAGAATAAGCTTCTTTCATGATCTCAACACTGCCTTCTAATATGATATACACATAATTGACCTGATCTCCAGACAGGATGACATAATCATCGGCATTGCATCGATAAGGGGAGAGACCAAAGCATTGGGTGATATGGTCGAAATCTTTCGCTGAGATTCCTTTAAATAGTGGACATTGGGATATGACTCTTTCGTATTGCTTCATTGTAATCCTTTCTATCATAAGAATAGTATCCGTGATCAGATCTCATTCATTTACGGCTTTATTCACGATTAGTTATGTAAACTTAGTATAACACATAGTATACAAATTTACACCAAATTTGTCGCTATAGCAACAGAATTGAACCATGATTCGGAATATAATAACATCATCAGTTACAAAAACAAAAAATAGCAAGAAAATCGAATTTACAATGCCTTGCATAAAGGGAATTGTTTTCATCGTAAGGAACAAAATCCATAGAATAACGATTCCGTAATATATCACATAATAATGTTATTATCAAACGAATGGAGTGTAATTATATGAGCGCAATTTTAGGACCAATCCATTACTGGCTTTACAATAAAATTCAATTTCAGGACAACTTAGTAAAAAGTCTTGCATCCAAACTTGGCTGTGAAGAAGTGATTAATGTCAATACACAGATTGGAGCATTACCAGGAGGAGATCTTCAGGATATTATCGATGAAGGTAATATTCATGGATGGCTTCAGGATAAGATTCATTTAGTGGAAAGTCGTTTAAGCTTTGTTGTAGAATCTTTATGTAGTAAAGGAGTATCAATGGAACAGATCGGTGAAGTAGCATATGAAGTTGGTGCAAAAAGCACTGTGCTAACCCCTGATACTTCCGCAGCAGAAGCTTATAAATTCTTAAATGATACTTTAATCGATGGCATGCCTTGTGACCATATCAATACGTTACAGGTACAGGAAGTGGATTTAGTGGAATGGTGTCGAAGCAGAAACATTCATGAGGAGTACTGGAATGAAGAGTCGAGAGCGCTAAATCGTTTTGATTTGATCCGCGATCAGTTAATTCAGGGACTATTATCTACGACTGAGTTAACTTATGTAAACGATAACAATCGCGTATTTAAGATTATAGGGAGAGATTAAGATGAATAGTGTACAGATTATGATGGAGGAACATCAGAATATCCTTCGTATGGTGAAAGTAATTCGTAAAGCTTGTTTTCAGATCATGGAAAAAAGAGAGATGAATCAGGATGATTTTCATAAAATGATCGACTTTATTAGAACTTATGCGGATACTCATCATCATGGCAAAGAAGAAAAAATTATGTTTAAGCAGATGCAAGATCGTCTTGGACGTATCGGTGAAAATCTGATTACTCATGGGATGCTCGTAGAACATGACCTAGGTCGTCTTCATATGCAGGAATTAGAAGCAGCAATGGAACGTGTCAAAGCTGGTGATGAAGAAAGCTATCTCGATGTCATTGCGAATGCAATCTCTTATACTCATTTGATCGAACGTCATATTAAGAAGGAAGATGAGTTAGTATATCCATTTGGTGAAAAAAATCTAGGTCAGGAAGTTATGGATCAGATCAATGCGGAAACTGCAAAATTCGAAGAAGCAGCGATGGCAGCAGGAACACAGGATAAGTATATGACCGTTCTTACCGATCTTGAAAGAAAGTATTTAGAAGCATAATCTTATTTATGAGAAACAAAGAATCCTTATTCATTGCATAAAAATAGATAAAAAAGAGACTGTGAAAAATGAGTGATCTAGCTTTAAGAAGGCATTATAAACAACTTGAATCATTTTTTACAGCTCTTTTTTTGTATGTCATATCAGCTCAAGAGTTAGGTTTCAATGATACTCAAACCATTTACGTCACTTGGAACACAACAGTAACTGATTTTTAGACATCTCAAGAATTTTTATAAAAAAGAATGAGCCATATATTGGCTCATTCGCTTATTCTTTCATAAATCAATCTTTTAGGAATAGCATTAGCTATAACAATTATTGATTGCAATAGCTAGTGCTATGCAAGCATAACATATTTTCTCATATAGTTAATTTCCTTTCCTTTACATATTAATCTCTCTTTATGACTATTACTTTTCCTGTATGATAGCATAAAACAAATAGAAAAACAACTTTACTTATAAATTAATACGTGCCATAATAATCTATAATTCCGCTAGCGATTTATTATTCACTACAATGCTGAAAGAATTCGTAATTTTTTATTTCCAATTATAATCACAACAAGACAAAGGAGAATGAGAATGAAGTTTGATGCTTTAGTTGTTATTGACGTACAGACATCTCTAGTAAATGCACACCCTTATCAGGAAGAAACTTTAATCCAAAACATTCAGAAGTTACTAAAAGAATGTAGAGAAAAGCAGATTCCTGTAATCTATGTACGACATGATGGAGGCAAGAACGATGAGTTAGAAGCAGGAACGGATGGCTGGCAGATTTATCATGCAATTGCACCACAGCCAGAAGATAAGGTCATCGATAAGAGATTTAATAGCTCATTCCGTCAAACCGACTTAAGAGAGTATCTCGAATCCATCCATGCAAAGAATTTGATTTTATGCGGTATGCAGACTGAGTATTGTATTGATGCAAGTTGTAAAGTGGCATTTGAGTATGAATATAAGGTAACGATCGCTAAAGGTACTACATCAACTTATGATACAACGATTGCATGTGCCAAAGACCTGATTGAGTATTACGAAGAGAGAATCTGGAAAAATCGTTATGCCAGTGTAATTTCATTGGAGGAACTGGTTCAGGAGATTAAACAAAACTAAAACCAGCCGGTAAGGTGCTTATTCACCGGTTGGCGTGCATTAAGATAAGATTTAAAGTAAAAAAAAGCTATGTCCTTTTTTCAATAAAGCGACATAGCTTTTTTAATGCTCATTACTCATAATTATTTTAACTTGCTCGAATTATAGATGGTTCTCATTAAAGAAGAGTGATTTTTAGTCTCGGATCGACGATTGATCGATTTTTGTTCTTCTTTCATAGAGTCTTTCATTGTTTCAAAGATAGATGGCTTTTCATTTTTTGCGGATGTTGTCGTAATATCCATGGAACGCCTCCTTATCTAAATATAGCAATTTAATGACATTACCTCTCCTCAGTAGTATATACTGGATGTCTTATTTTATACGAAAGAAGGATTTGATGATACGTTTTTTTTATAAAAATCAAGATAAATATTATATAAAAATCACAACGAAACATACATGATTTTCGTACAAAACGTCAAAAAAGTATAAAAATATGAAAAAAAGTAGATTTTTTTTGTAAAAATGTGCTATAGTAATAGTGTGATATTTAATTTAGTTATTAAACTAACTAGATGATATGTACGAAAATATGATATTTCATGTGGTCAAGCTTCTAGGTAATTCAATCACACGGGCAGAAGCAGAACCATACATAACAGGGGGAGGGAAGAGTTTAGGTTTTCAAAAGAAAGTAGTGCAAAGGTTCAGAAATGCAGTTGTATCAATGTTTACTTAAATCAAAATGAAGGAGACAATAGTGATGAAACTAGCAAATAAGAAATCAAAGATGCTTAAGAATGTAAAGCGTACGATGGCTGTTACTTTAAGCTTTGCCATGATTGGCACATATTTCGGAGTACAGTCAGCAAATCCATTAGTTGCAAAGGCAGCAACGAATGGAATCTATGAGGATTTTGAAACCGATGTTCACCAAGGTATGCAGATGGGAGATGTAAAACTGAAGACGACAAAGAAAGCATATAAGGGAAATGGGGCTCTATATGTAGAAGGTCGTCAGCAAGATTGGAACAGTTATAGTTATGACGTCAGTGCATTTGCTGGAAAGACAATTCAATTTAGTGCATTTATGAGAGTGGATAAAGCTAATTTGAATGGTGTAGCATGCTTAAAGACTACGATTAATGGCGAAGATAACTATACTTGGATTGCAAACAAAGCATTAAAGAAAGGTAAATATGTAAAACTTGATGCAGAATATGCAATACCTGCCGGTGCAACAGCTACAATTTATTTTGGAACATGTAATACTAAGGACAATAGCAAGCAGACCACAGATCCATTTTATCTGGATGATGTAAGCATTAGCTCCGATGTTTCCGTAAAAGAAAACTTTAACGATGCCAAGGATACCAGTGCATTAAAAGGTAGTGTCTTTGGAAATCCAACTCTTAAGATTGTAAAGAATGGCAAGGGAGGAAAAGCACTTCAGGTAAGCGACCGTACGGAGAATTACTTCGGTTATGCTTACGATCTTAGTGCATTTGCCGGTAATAAGATTTCATTAACAGCTAAGATTTCTGCTGTTGGTGTAAAGAAAGGTGCAAAGAATACATTTAACGCAACACTAAAGAGTGGCGATGATGATTATAAACAGGTTGCAACAGTGACAACCAAAGGAACTGCAACTGCTACGTTAGCATGTAAAGAATATACGATACCAGCTGGTGCAAGCAGTTATAACATTTACTTCGAAGGACCAAAAGATGTTACATATAAGATCGATGACATTGAGATTGCTGTTGTGGGCGATTATGTAGACCCAACAACAAAGATCAATTATGTAGATGTTTCTCAGTATCCTATCTTAAAGAATCTGTATCGAAATAACTTTAAGATGGGCGTTGCATGTGAAGCGATTAGTAATTGGGGCAATGAATTAAGTGAAATCGGTAATAAGAATAAAGAAGATTTGATCAAACAGGAATTTAATAGCATTACATTTGGTAATGAGTTAAAGCCTGCTTACAATATGGGATATAGTTCGAAGAGAGCAACGGAAACCTTTTTACCATTTGTCATCAATCCAGCCGCAAAAGAAATGTTAGACTGGGCGAAAGCTAATAAGATGAAGGTAAGGGGACATGTTCTTGTATGGCACAGCCAGTGTGAAGACGCAGTATTCTGTAAGAACTATACACCAGTTAAGACAGATGGTGAAAACTTAGATGCAAGCTGCTTAGTTGATCGTAAAACGATGTTAAAACGTATGAAGAGCTATATCTATGATACGATGAAATATATGTACAAGAATGGCTATGCAGATACGATTTATGCATGGGATGTCGTAAATGAAGCAATTGAACCAGGTACCAACGAGTACAATATGAGAGATAGCTATTGGTACAAGACCATCGGTCCAGACTTTATCTATTATGCATTTAAGTATGCAAGAGAAGCAGAGAATAAGTATTCCGTTGCTTATGCAGCAAAATATAAGGTAGATCCAAAGGATGAAAAACAGTTAGACAAGATCCGTCCAGACCTTTTCTACAATGATTATAATGAATTCCAGGCAGAGAAATGTGATGCCATCATTAAGATGACAAGCGAAGATTTTGCTGGACACAATATCTTAAAAGAAGGTTATATTGATGGTATTGGTATGCAGGGACATCTAAGCGATAATACCGATATTGAATCTTATATGAAAGCAGCAGAAAGATACAGTGATGCGGTTGGTCAGGTTCAGATTACCGAGCTTGATGTTGCACAGACAACTACCGGTGTTAATGCAGAGTACTATCAGGCAAAATTCTACCGTGATTTCTTCCAAGCATTATCCACTACCAGAGCAAATATCACTGGCGTTACAATTTGGGGCTTAACTGATGACAATTCATGGAAGAAAGAATCTTCTCCATTGATCTTCAATGCAGATTTAAGTAAGAAGCTAGCATTTGATGGTATTGCAAGTGTAAAGAACGGTACTGAATTACCTGCACCTGCTTATGAAGCACCTGATTTTAAAGATATGATCGCTGATTTTGAAGGCGAAGGCGTAACTACTGATGGATTTGCACCACGTGGAGATGGACAGTTATCAATTCAGAGTGAAGTAACTCACAGTGGAAAAGCAGCATTAAAGGATAGTGGAAGAACTGCTTCCTGGAATGGAGTGAGCTTTGATGTATCCAGATTCGTAGGTCAGACCATTGAAGTGAATGCATGGATCAAGACAGCAGCTCCAGAAGCTAAACTTTCCGCAGATATCGATGGCGTATGGCCAAATATCGCAGTGATTGATACGAAAGATGGCGACTGGAAACAAGTAAAAGCTACTTATAAAGTACCTTCCGATATGACAAGCTTACGACTTTACTTTGAAGCTTCTACGGACAAAGATGATATCTATATTGATGACTTTAGCTTAAAACTAAAAGGAATGGAAGAAGGATTTGAAGAGGCTTCTAATATCGCATCAGCAAGAGGTGTTGGTCATATGCCTTCCTTCGCAGCCGTAACAGATGCAGAAAGCCATAATGAAAAAGGACATTCCTTCTTAGTAAAACGTGCAGAACAGGATGCAAGCATGAAGTTTGATGTCAGCAAATACATCGGATACACCGTAAATGTAAAAGCATTCGTTAAAACAGCAGACAGTAAGATTCGTTTAGGTTTAGATGGTGCAGAACCGGTTCAGCTTACCGAAGTTGCTTCTGATGGTAATTGGACCGAAGTTACGGCAACGTATCCATTATCCAATCAGTTAACTTCTGCTGCAATGTACATCGAAACAGATGGTAAAGCAGATTTTTATGTAGATGATATTAGTGTAACAATCGCAGATTTCACAGAAGATTGTGAAACAGAAGCTGCGGCAAATGTATTTAGCCCAAGATGGGGCGGTGCTGGTACGTTAAGTATTGTCGAAGATGGTGCTAATAACCATGCTGCAGTATTAAAAGAACGTACAGAAACCTATATGGGAGTTGCATTCGATGTATCTCCATACTTAGGAATGGAAGTAGAGATTTCTATGGATGTAAAGACTGATGATTCTAAGATCATGATGACTGGAGACATTAATGATGTATGGCCACAGTATGCAAACTTTGATGCTACGAAAGGTCAATATAAGAATATCAAGGCAGTTGTAAAACTTCCTTCCGATCTTCAGACGTTAAGAGTTTATGTAGAGACAGATGGAAAATCGGATCTTTATGTTGATAATTTAAAGATTAAGAGAGTTGTGGAGTAATACTTTTTTCATGATTCATGATAGTTCTTCTCATACGATGTAAAACTTACATCGATTTGCATTATGATAGCCGGGAAACTGGCAAACCTAATACCCTTAAAAAGAAGATGGTTCCGATGTTATCGTCGGGATCATCTTCTTTTTGTGCATAAGAGATTTTACAAGGTTCCAGTGAATGCGAGTAAGTATTTCCTATATTTTGAAAGCACCAAGGACGTGTCTGACATTATCGATGAAATTGGGAATCCTGCCAAAGAAGCGTTGATTAAGCAGCAGTTTAATAGTGTTACAATCGGAGAATTCGTGGAAGATTGTGAAACATTCAATTGCTTTCTAATGTACAGACATTAAAGAGGATCGTGCGAACGAATGGAACCTCAGATCGATACATAGATAATCTCAAGATTAAGAGCGTAGAGGAAACAAGATAGGAAAAAATCTAGGTTTTTATTTATAATATAATGATATTTTTCATCAATAGTGCTATAATGTGGTTGTTAGACAAATATAGGAATACGAAATGATAGAAATGACGAAAAGTTATGGAAAGGACAAAAGTATGATAAGAACCTATCGTTTTTTAAAAAAAATTACACAAGAACAAGCAGAATTAATCATCAAAGAGATGAAAGGATTAGATAATGTAGCACTTGTAGATATTACAAGTGATCTAAGCTTATTGAAAGTTACAACAAAAGATAATGAATATAGCGATGTAATGTGGAAAGCGGTGAATATCGTTAACAGATTGACGGAGGGTGCTGAGCTTAAATTCGCAGGATTCGAGTATGAGTCATAATGATTATTGTTGATTCGCAAAAATATAGTACATACAAAGAGATCTCTAATAGAGGTTTCTTATTTTAAATAAATGACGTGGGAAGGACAAGAAATTTAGCTAAGATGTCACATTGTAATTGCTCATGCGAATTTGGTAATTTATTGTTGTAAAAAGCGATGGAAGTTTGGTGCAATTGTAAAATGGATAGTTCGGTTTACAGATTTTGTGATATATTAAGAATGTAAAATATTCACAGTACAAAACATGTGTATCCTCTTGTTTTGTACTTTAAATATTCTTAATTAGTTCAGTCATCATACAATATCTTGCGATTTTGTTAGGAGAAAGAGTAGACAGGTCGTTTAAAGAGAAGGGAGGCAAATTGTTCTATTTAGGAATAACAAGTAGTTGGTGATGATCGAACTAGTAGGTGCCAAAGACAACAATTTGTTATCTATGGAAAGAAGGAGTAATTATTTATGGGACAAGGTAAAAAGAAATCAGCTTTTAAAAAGGGAATGAAGCGCAGCATGGCAGTGTCACTGGGTGTCATGATGACAGGTGGTTACTTCGCCAACCTAGTACCTGTAACTGCTAAAGCAGATACTACAGCTGCAATTTTTGAAGACTTTGAAAGTGATGCACGTGTTGGTGGACAGATGGGAAGTGTAACTTTAGAGCGTTCCACGAACGCTTTTTCTGGGGAAAGTGCTCTTTTTGTCACAGGTCGAGAACAGGATTGGAACAGTTATAGTTATGATATTAGTACATTTCATGGGAAATCCATCAATTTTAATGCTCAGATGAGAGTAGATGCTGACAATCGAAATGCTATTGTATGCGTAAAGACTACGGTTGCAGGAGAAGACCAGTATACTTGGATTAATTTTAGTCCTCTAGCAAATGGGCAATATACTGAAATTAACTGTAATTATGCAGTTCCGGCGGACTCTACCGCTACGATATTATATTTTGGAACGTTTGATATGGTGAATGGAGCTCAGACGGTTGATTCTTACTATTTAGATAATGTTAGTATTAAAGAGACGTATTTTATCAAGGAAACTTTCGATGATTATACAGATACATCTTCCTTAAAGGGTGGAGCATTCGGTGGACCAACATTTACATTAGTGGAGAATGGAAGCCCAGAAAATAAAGCATTGGAAGTTAGTAATCGTACGTCTGATTACTATGGATATGTTTATGATATTGCAGCTTTTGCCGGAAATAAGATCAAAGTGACGGCTAAAATCTCCTCGGTAGGTGCAAAAGAGGATGCAAGTAATACATTTGCGGCAACCTTAAAGACTGGTGATGGTGATAGTGATTACAATCGCGTTGGAGAAGTCACAACGGTTGGCAGTGCTTATGCGACAATGGAGTCGGCTGAATACGACGTTCCAAAGGACGCTTCTACATACCTTCTTTATTTTGAAGGACCTGAAAATGTTACATTTGCGATTGATGATGTTGAGATTGCAGTTTCTGGTGATTATGTCACGAATTCTCAAGGTGAATCAGGAACTACGCCAACTAGCTACGCAGATTATAGTTCCTATGCCATTTTAAAAGATCTTTATAAGGATTATTTTAGATTGGGTGTTGCATGTGAGACCATCAGCAACTTTAGCAATGATCTGAGTGAAATCGGTAATCCTGTGAAGGAAGACTTGATCAAACGTGAATTTAATAGCATTACGTTTGGTAACGAGTTAAAACCAGCTTATAATATGGGATATGCTTCTGGAAATCAAAGAGAAGATTATCTTCCATTTGTAATCAATCCTGCCGCTAAAGAATTCTTAGACTGGGCAAAAGTAAACAATATGCCACTTCGAGGTCATACAATGGTATGGCACAGTCAGTGCTCGGACGAAGTATTTTGTAAAAACTATACTCCGGTAAAAAATGGTGATGTATTAGATCCATGTTGCTTTGTAGATTCTGAGACGATGAAAAAACGTCTAGAAAGTTACATTGACACCCTTATGGAATACATGTATAAGAATGGCTATGCTGACTTGATCTATGCATGGGATGTTGTGAATGAAGCAGTGGAACCAGGAATGAATGAATATAATCTAAGAGATAGTTACTGGTATAAGACGATTGGTCCAGACTTTGTTTATTGGGCATTTAAGTATGCTAGAGAAGCAGAGAACAAATATGCAAAGGCATATGCTTCGTTGTATGGGATAGATCCTTCCGATGAAGCTGCGTTAAAGTCGATTACCCCATCTCTTTTCTATAATGACTATAATGAATTTCAGGAAAGTAAATGCGATGCTATCATTCGTATGGTGTCTACAGACTTTGCTGGACATAACATGAAAGCAGAAGGCTTAATTGATGGTATCGGTATGCAGGGTCATGTAAGTGATAACACAAGCATTAATACTTATATTAATGCGCTTCGTAAATATAGTGCAGTGGTAGACGAAGTACAGATTACAGAGCTAGATGTTTCCCAGACGACGACTGGTGCCAATGCTCAATACTATCAGGCGAAATTCTACAAGAATTTATTCTCCGCTTTGATTGATGAAGTAAAGAACGGATCTCATTTGAACAGCGTAACGATTTGGGGCTTGACAGACGATAATTCATGGAAAAAGCAGGATAGTCCATTGATCTTTAATGGGGATCTTTCTAAGAAGATGGCATTTGATGGAATCGTAGGAGCAGCAGATGGTACGGAATTACCAGCACCTGCTTATGAAACACCTGATTTTAAAGATATGGATGCTAACTTTGACGCAGAGGATGCTACTGCAGAATCCGAAGGTTTTACTCCTCGTGGAGATGGTACCTTAACGATTCAAAGTGATGTTGTATATAATGGTAAAGCTGCATTATTAGATAGTGGCAGAACCGCGAGCTGGAATGGTGCAAGTTTTGATGTTTCTCGTTTTATTGGTCAAACCATTGAAATTAGTGCATGGGTTAAGACCGCTGCTAGCGAAGTGAAGTTATCAGCTGATATCGATGGCGTATGGCCCAATATTGCTGCAGTTGATACTTCCGACGGAACATGGAAACAGATTAAGGGCGTTTACAAAGTTCCTTCAGATATGACATCCTTAAAACTTTATTTTGAGAATAATACAACGGATGATCTTTATATTGATTGTGTGAAAGTAAAACTTCAAGGAATGAGCGAAGATTTTGAAGGCGCTGCTAATATTGCAAGTTCCAGAGGTGTAGGACATGTTCCTTCTTTTGCAGGCGTAACAGATGCAGACAGTCGTACGGAAGGTGGACATTCTTTCTTAGTAAAGCGTGCGGAGCAGGATGCTAACATGAAGTTTGATGTTAGTAAATATATTGGTCATACCGTAAATGTAAAAGCTTATGTTAAGACATCGGATGCTAAGATACGTCTTGGTATGGATGGTGAAACCCCGATACAGCTTAAAGAAGTAGATTCTAATGGTGACTGGACGGAAGTTAGTGCAACTTATTATATACCGAATACATTAACTTCTGCTGCTATGTATATCGAGACCGATGGTAATGCAGATTTTTATGTAGATGATATTACGATGGCAATGGCAGATTTTAAAGAGGACTGTGAAGGTGCTACCAATACATTGTCCACAAGATGGGACGGTGCAGGTACGCTTACAATTGTTGAAGATGGCGAAGCAGGCAATCATGTTGCGGTATTAACGAATCGCACGGAAAACTATTTCGGTACTGCTTTTGATGTCAGTCCATATCTTGGAATGGAAGTTGAAATTTCCATGGATGTTAAGACCGATGATGATAAGATTATTATGACCGGTGATATTAATAATGTATGGCCAAACTATCTGACTACGACATCGAATAAGGGTGCGTATAAGACGATTCATGCAGTAGT
>JAQXNU010000047.1 GCA_029098165.1 Clostridiales bacterium | reverse complement strand
AACTTCTTCTTAACTCTTTCTTGTTCGCGACTCATTTTTCACCTCTGCGATAAAGTTTTTCTTCTATTTTACCTTATTACAGAGGAAATAGCTTGAATTAATCGTATTTAGTGCGAATTATTTTTACCTTTCAGAGCTGATCGTACTTCTATCCAACTAGTAGTTGCAGTTTTGATTCAATCGATTACCGGTTACAAGTCTCTAAGACCAGTCAAAAACACCTGATTTCGACAAATAAATGCTGAAGCAGGATAAAGTATCTATTCTTTTAAAAGTTTCTCCATCAGATAGAATCTTCCCTTTCGGAATTCTGCTGTTCCTACGTTATTGTAGCCTGCTTTTTTATACATACTCAAGGCAAATGGATTTTTCGAGTATACATCCAAATGAATTGCATTGATCTTCATCTTTTTCGCTTGTTCGTGTATGTATTTTAAAGTAGTTCCTCCCAAGCCACAGTTTTGATATTGTGGATGAATACATAAACGATGAAGGACCCAATAAGATTCTCCATTGTATTCCCAATCTCCGTTTTTATATTGTATATCTGCCTCCATATTAATTACATATACTACGGCAATCTTAGAACCTAATCTTCCAACATACAATGTTTGATTCTTAATATCCGCTTCAAAAACGCTATAATCGGGGTAAATATCATCCCATTGAAAAATTTTTTGTCGATTCATTTCGCGTTTTGCTTCAGCAAATAGTTCACAAATATCTTTGATGTCTTTCATTGCTCCTCTTTCATATGTTATCTGCATTATTCTAATCTCCTTGAATCTAATTCATCTTTTTGAATATATTAAGACTATGGATTATAATTATATTGATTGGCATTGGCACGATGAGGTACAATACTGTTTTGAGTTCTCGCCGAATCTTTTTAATAACGGTTATAATAATTTCATTTACCAGTCTTATATTCTACCTATAATGGACCATCCAATGCAATCAGTTCTTGAATTGCACCGAGGTAATAAGAAGCATGGCTATTTAACTAACGCCCAAAAAACATTGCTGAAATTGCTCAGTTGGTTGGATTCTCTAGTCAGAGCTACTACAATTCCATACCAGATAGCATGTTCATTATCAATATCCAGTTTTGCTCCCTTTTGAATTAAAAACTTCACTGAATTAATTATGTTGTATTATATTGCTAACATAATTGGAAACTTTAAAATTCAATGAAAGAAGTACTTTGATAGCGGTTCATTAATATTCCACCCTTTTTCTCTCTCTTTTTCCAAAGATTTTGTATCTCCCTAGATAATCATCTCTGATAAATCATCGCTCCATAGTTCTTCGAAATTATACATACGTACTTAGAAAATCCTTTCTATAGCTCAACAAAAACTAAAAATTATAATGCTTTCCTCTAGCATTTTTCCACCTATTTATACCGTTTTTATGTAATATATCTAGATTATTAACTATATCTGGATGCATCTCTGACATCCCTATTATACTTTCACAATTATGATACTGCTCACATCTCCAACAACCATCTATTTCTTTCTCTAAACAACATTGTCTTATTTTACAATCAGATGCACACCCCGCTACAGAGTGAGGTCCTTTATAACATCTGATCTTTTCAAATGCATTCAAAACCTCCAAGAAAACATCATATTGTTGGAACTCTTTCACTTTGTTTGACTTATATTCTGCATAAGATTTAAAGTGTGTTTCATTCAATATTCCTTTTAATTTCTCTACTGTGGAAAATAATTCTTCATAAGAAGGAATACAGTCTAAACACCATAATCCACAATAAGATGTGTTGTCTCTATTAGAATCTCCACTCATTTAACTTCCTCTCTTCCTTTATTATAAACTTAAACTTACAACATAGCTATTAAAAAACCATTGTGCAAGATGTACTGCAGTAGCATCTTTTGATAAATATGCTGATGTATTCATGACCCTCTCTCGATTTATTAAATAAATTTTACCATCCTCAACCTCGATGTTCAATAATCACTAAGAATTGATCTTTCAAAGTAAAACAAAAGAAGCGCATCAGAACTCCTCATTCCAATGCGCTTTCTATCTTCTCAAAAACTAATTAACTTCAACTAACTCAATTTTAAAGTGAAGTTCTTTTCCTGCCATCTCATGGTTTGCATCAAACGTAATTGTTGTCTCGTCCTTTGCGGTAACCTTTACAGGGATTGGCTGACCCATCTGATCAGATAAATAAACCTGCTGCCCTACTGTAAATCCTTCCGAACCTGGCATCTGACTGATTTCTACTGTAAAAATATTTTCTGGATTTGGCATTCCGTATGCTTCTTCTGGCATAAGGTGAATCTCTTTGATATCACCAACTTCCATATCCTTTACTGCTTCATCAAACCCTTTGATCATCATACCACCGCCACAAACGAACTCGATAGGTTCGCCACGGTCATAGGAAGAATCAAATTTTGTTCCATCGTTGAATGTACCTGTATAATGTACTTTGCAAGTTTTGTTTACGTTGCTCATGTAAAATCTCCTTTTCCTGTTTAGCTCAGAAAGCTAAACGTAATGCTATAATCATATCTTATTTTTGGGAATTTATCAATTACTCTTTTAATTTATTATCTTCCCATAAGGTATTCTTCAATTGCTTCTTTGTCCAAATGCTCTCCAATTACGATGACAACTTCCTGTCCTACTTTTACTTGTTTCGTATACAAATGATCTTTCGTTGCATTGACTTCCATCCAACTACCATCATCAAGTGGAAAGAATCCCTTAACGCGAAAGACTGTACCAAAGTTAGGTTGGTTAAATAACTGTTGAATGTAAGTCACAATGTTTTGCTTTGGTTTGCCTATATTCATAAAAAAGAGCGAAGTAAAAGTATCGTTATGACTAACTGCGTTACTCTGATAACTTGCATCAACCCATCCACTGTTCATAAGGAATTCGTAATCGCTGTCCGTCATCTTATCCCATTCTTTTATAAAAATGCAATCGCTAAGATTACGGTCACAATGATGAGATTCCAAAAGCTGTGATAAATATTTCGTCGTACGTTGAATCTGCTCACTTGAGGCATCGATGGTCTTGCTGAGTATAATTCGCCCACAACTTGCTATCTGCGACACAAGAAGAGCTTCAATCTCTTCGGACCTCTGATCTTCTAGTTTTGCATTTACGATCGTAAAAATATTCCCAATCTCGTATTTAGAACTGACCGATTCATCATATAAGATTTCTTTAAATGTATTAACATCATAGATTCCTGATGGTTCCACAAGGACACGGTCAATCCCTTGTAATGCAAATAAAATCAGTTTTGCTTTAAATCTTCGTTTCCAGTCGGTTGGATCATTACCCCCTATAATCGGTTCCAAATCACATTGATCGCTCTCGAGGTCTCGTAACATAAGCATATCGACATTGATTGCTCCAAAGTCATTTTCGATAATTCCAATATGGAGCCCCTGACGAATCAAGTAGTTTGCATAATTTCGTATAAATGTTGTTTTTCCAGAACCAAGAAATCCTGTTATTAAGTCTATTTTTATCATGTTAACCTCATTCTTTCGTAATATTGGCTATCCATCATCATAACACCTCGTGCCAAACTTAGCAATCGATTCATATTTTTCGTAGTTTAATTACCAAAATTGTTACAAAATCTTTTCAATAATGTTAATTTGTGATAAAATGCTATTTATATTCTTAAAAAGTAACACTTTCTATCATAACTGCCACACTACTACAACATCGAACAAAGTGTTTCTAGCATATATATGGAGGATTAGATAATGCAAATACTCAAACGGTTTTTATTGTGTACCACATTAGCCACTGGAATCTGCATAGCACCTATTACAAAAACATTTGCAGATACTAACACAGAACTAACCGCTAATGAAACTAGTCTCACGAATTCCATTGAGGAGGAAGATGATTTATTCATTCAATCTACTGAGAACGAACTAGATATGAGCGATTCTGAACCATTAGGATCAGACAATCTAATGGAGCAAACGGAAGTTAACGATGAAATGGTTCCTCAAGGAACGGTAGGTGAAGATCAGCAAGATGTTCATAGAATTCCTTTAGGTATTGTAAAACAGCCGACCGTTACTGCAACACCAACACCAGGTATTACCTCAGTCAATAAGACATGGACGAATAAGACAGGAATCAATACACTTAACAGTGCTTCTACCCAGACAACCAACAAAACTTCTAAGGCTTCTCAAAACTCAACAGAATCAAAAAAAAATAACGAAGCTAAAGTTCCCAAAATGTACATAAATGTCTCAGAGTCTCGAAGAAATATGCTAATGAACACCGTCAAACTCGGAAAAAAAGATAAATCTTATACAGGAAAAACTTTAAAAATTACAGGAAAGAATCGCGAACTTCTGGAGGCACTTGTATATGGTGAGGCAGGAGGCGAAGGATTTATCGGTCAGTGCCTTGTTGCCCAAGCAATTCGTGATACCATGATAGAAGAAAACGAAAAAAGCGTGAAAAAGATCATCCGTATGTATCAGTATGCAGGGAAAACATGCAATGGTACTTCACAGGAAGTAAAAGATGCCGTCAAATTTATCTTCGATGATGGAGGTTATGCTGTACAGCATCGTATTGTTTTCTTTTATGCTCCAAAGATATGCCGAAGCAAATTCCATGAAAAGCAAAAGTTTGTCATTGAGTGGAAAGGGCACCGCTTCTTTGATAACTCGGCTTGGATCGAGCGTGACAACAAAAATGAGAAAACTGTGAAAAAGCAGAATAAAAGATGAGCGTTAGATGCGGGAAATCATATTCGAATTTGGCTGCCTTTCCCTTTCGGCCGGACTTAGCCAAATTCGAATATGATTTCCCGCATCTCTTATCAATGGTATATTGGCAGTTTTTCACAGTCTCATTAAATATAGAAACCTAGGACTTTATCTCGAATTAATCATTTCAATATGTGAAACAAAAAAGACTCATGGATAATATTAAACTATCGTCCATGAGTCTTGTCATATCAAGTAAAACAATCCTTTGCTTAAACTTGTATTAAGCAGTACCGGATGTTGTCGTCATTATAATAATCCAAATTGAGGACTATCCATAACTTCTTTCATACGACATAAACAAAATGGATGACCTACTGGGTCAATCATGACTCTCCACGAATCAGAGAATTGATCTTTTGCTTCCGTAGCTCCGCATTCTTTTGCATATTCTACTGCTGCCTCTAAATCATTGACAGCAAGATCAAGATGCTCCATGATTTGTTGTTCCCCTGGCTGTTCTGGCCATACCGGTGGCACATAGTTAGGATTTCTTTGAATTGTGATTCCAGGGTATGCTCCTTGACAGCTTCCAGGAACGTATACCATTGCATAATCTTTATCGAACACCATATAGTCCCAATGAAGTAGTTTTGCATAAAACTTTGCTAGTTCCTCTGGTTCTTTACAGTCTATCGTAACAGCATAGAATTTGATCTTTACATCATCCTTCATACGACAACTCCTCCGAATTTTAATAATATTTATAATATTTGTTCATAAAATATGTACAATCGAACATTTGTTCTTCTGTGCCAAGACTTTTTCCATTTCTGTGGGCATGTTGTATCGAACAAATGTTCCTGGCATACTACTAATGCTACTATACTGGTTTCAAACTTGTGACATCCCGCATCAGGATTACGATCATATATTTCCCCTAGTAAAAGATTGTCATCATGTACATCAATACTCGAAACATAAATGTATTCTTCTAATGGAAGATTCTATCAGAAACCTATCACAATATTAAATACATATCCAAGAACCTGCATTTAGATGTACCTCAAACATCCAAATACAGGCTACTCACATTTTCTATCCAAATATTTTTGAACCATATCAAATACCATAATTTATTCAATTGTTTTTAGTTAAATGTTCTTTCATGGAAAATACGACATTCTATCATCTTTTCACTTTTCGCTATTTACATAAAAGAATACATTCTTCTGTAATTCTGTTTAATTCATCCTCAGCAACTGGTTCAATCCCTTCCCAGGATAATGCTTCATTGATATCAAAAGATTTTTTATCCTCCTTCACAAAAAATGGAATACCAACTCCACCATTCTTTTTAATTTCTGTAAACACGGGCTCCTCTTCTCGCATTTGTAAAAATGCACGTAAATCTAAAGATTTTCCTGTGATATTAATATACTGATATTCCACATTTAATTGTTCAAAAATTATTTTCATTGCAAGGCAGTCCTTACAAATTGGTGAACCATAAACTGTAATCATAGTTTCCCTCCATTCATCTATTTTTATGTAATTCTTAACTTTACTATCATAACTCTTCTTTTTTAAAATAGCAAATAATTGAATGAAAAATTAAATTCTAGTTGTGGAAAAACCCAGTTTTTATGTTTTTATGCATGGTAAATGGGCATCTGAAAATACATAATTAACTCCAATCTGCACAGGCAGGCAATCAGCTACTAGTACAATATATGGCATTTTCAGTATGAAAATGGGCATAGGGAAAGTATTTCATTCCACTATGCCCAAATCACGGATTCTAAATATCCTCCCATTACTATTTTACAATGCCCAAATCACAGGTACAGCCTCCCTTAATCAGCACTTACCTCACAGCCACACCTGAAATCCTTACCACTCCTCAAATCTCCACTTCCATTAATTTCAGATTCTTCGCACTCCCACCAACTTTGACCCCAAGAATCTTCTCTCCCTGCACGCTCAAAGAAACTTGAATCTGAGAAGGCTTATTCATCGAATATCCCTGTCGGAAATAAAGATTTCCTGCTTGCTCTTTTGTTATCTTGCCATAACGATAGAGATAACATGCAAGTGCACCATTCGACGTACCGGTCGCTGCTTCTTCCTGGATTCCATACAAAGGTGCAAGATTACGACAATACAAATCGGCATCCCCATTGGTATCCTGAGTAAAGATATGATATCCTACAATATGATATTTACGGCTAAGTTCGGCTACTTTATCTAAGTCAGGTTTCATCGCATTTAAGGTCGCAAGGCTTCTTATTGGTACCATAAGATCTCGAAGGCCGGTAGAAACTACCTGTGGTATAAGATCTTGGCATAAATCGGATGGATTGAGATTTAAAGTTTCTGCAACTTCTTCAATTGGTACGGTCTCCGTGAAGCAAGGAGTAAACTGCTCCATCATGACAGAATGATCGTTATGTACATCAATGTTCAAGATTCCGTTGATTGTTTCCTGGGTGTAGCTTCCTTCTTTGATCTTACCTAGTACCGACATTGCATAATAAGCTCCAATCGTAGCGTGGCCGCATAAATCAACTTCGTCCACTGGGGTAAAGAATCTTACTTTATGACTTGCACAGTCTGAATGGGTATAGAATGCCGTTTCACTAAAACCAACGATGGCTGCGATCTGTTTCATTTGGTCTTCGGTTAACATTTCTGCATCAAATACAATTCCAGCTGGATTTCCTCCTTCTTCGGTTACCGCAAAGGAATTCAGGGTATAGACGTTAACTTTCATGTGCGAGTCTCCTTTTATTTATAAATACCATTTATCGTAAATGAAGTCCAGAAATTCGTTCCTAACTCATAACTTTCAAAGCAAAGATTTACTTTCTTCGGACTTACATAAAATTTAAAATTTTTTAATGGAATCTTTTTGATCACAGGCGATACTTCTTCCCAGCTTGCGAAGCTAGATCCTTCTTCCCCTTGAAAATACTTTTTAGCTGCAGTTAAGATCTTATTCTTTACCTGTTTTGGAGTTCCTTTGACCACGTCCGTAATGGCTAACTGCTTTCCAGTATTTAAATCAAAGGTATATCCATAATCTCCTTGATTTTGTACGCCGCCAGCGTACCAGCGGTAAGACATACATAAACTGAGAATATTGTTTTTATTATAAGAAACGGTACAGTAAGTTTCATAATAGTACTGTTCCGAATCATCATAAAAACGATTTTCTTTGATACTAGTCATCGTATAGTCCTTTAAATTCTTTGCACTATCACTTGTAAAAAAGTCTTCTGCTGCCTTTTGTAACTGTGCATTAATACTGTTAATTGCATTCGAATCACCCTTCAATAAAGGATACTCAAAACTAACAATGCCTCGAATTTTATCCCCATCTTCATAATTAACTGATTCTTTGAACATCTGATAATCTGCCTTTTTTGTAGCAGCTTGCGTCTGCATTGTAGGAAAAAAACAAGCACATATACTGAAGCACAACAATAAACTAAGTAATCTTTTTTTCATTCCATTGATCCCCCTATAAATTTCCTTTTCTTATATCTTACACTGAAGATATATCATTCGATTTACATGAATCTTACGTTTTTATGAAGTTTATCGATACGTAGTTCTCCGTTCTAGCATAACAGTATTTTGCCATACACCAAAACGATCTTTTGCGATGCATTCCCGATATCCAATTTCACGGAATTCGCAACTTTTATGTAGATGTAGACTTGCTTCATTGATGGAGAAGATACCAGCAGTTAAGCACCAGTAACCCTTTCGTTCTGATTCTGTACACAAATGGGTTAACAGCTTCTTTCCAATTCTCATTCCACGATATTCCTGGTCAATATAAATGCTTAAGCTAACGACTCCTTGATAACACTCACGGGATGAGGTGGGACTGATGGCTGTCCAACCAACGACGTGTCCTTCTGCTACCACCACATATCGGCAATCACTTAAATGATTTGCATTCCATGTCTCGTAAGTAGGACAATTGGTTTCAAAGGTCGATTTTCCTTCCACTAAAGCCTGACTGTAAATTCGACTGACGTCGCTCCAATCTTCAGCTTTCATTTCACGAATTGTAATTTCCATTCACTTTATCCTTCTTTCCATTTTATTTCTTACTCCATACATCTCATGTACTATGATTAATAAGGAAATCATTCTTGTTGTTTAAAACAGCATCTTCTTAATGGAGAATGCTGTTTTAAACAAAGATAAATTCACTACATCTTTTACAACTGGATGCAAAATTTGTAATGATGACTGGTCATCCATATTGTTACATAATAGTACTATTTATGTCAATATTCTTTATCTTTCCTCCTGCTGTTCAGGCTTAATTAATTCGTTTGGTAACGTCTTTACTATCACAAAAAAGAAATATAAATGAAAAAGCCATACAATCGTTATGCAGACCCTTCCAACTGGTACTTTGCTCATAAGCAGGAATCCTATTCCTAACATCGTAGAGGCCATAGCAATAACAGAAATCTTAGCTTTCATTGTCATTCCTCTTTTATTGACCAAACTCTCTAGATGTTTCTTATAGAGTTTTGAATTAGTGAACCACTGATGTAAGCGCTTGGAACTTTTCGCAAAACAAAGTACAGTCACTACGTAAAATGGTACGGTTGGCAAAATTGGTAATATAACTCCGATGGTTCCTAAGCCTAAACATATAAATCCTAGAATTGCCCAGACAAACTTCAATGGGTTTTTCATGATTTGATCCTTTCATCACTATGAGAGAAATATTGTTGTCTTTTATATGTTTATGTACTCCTGCAAATCGGATAGAACCTGTTTTTCGTGCGAAAAAGACAGACCATTCCATTGACTTGCAATCGATGAATCTGCCTTTTGTCTCACTTTAATCTACAAACAATATGTAACTTTATGCCCATTGTCCTGGAAGCTTCAATTTTTCCATATAAGGAAACTTCTTATCATATTCTTCGGTCTCTTCTGGTGGTAAGTCACTATAAACATTGGCTTCATAGAATCTAGCTTCTGGGTAATCAAGCCCACCTGGTACTAGCTCATATCCCATAAATGCTTCCGTATTCTCACCTTCTGCCGTACGAATCTTCCAGTAATCACAGGTATGGAATCCATGTAATGGATAGTAAGTTGGCTCTCCAAAGATAACGACGCCTTTGTAGCCAAGGTTTCTAGCTTCCACTAACGTTTGCTCTAACAATTCGCCACCAATACCTTTTGCCTGATAATCAGGATCCACACACAATGGTCCAAAGGTTAGGATAGGAATTGTCTGATCCTCTTTCTTTAACCATGAATTCGCATACATAATCAGACCAACGATTTTTCCATCTACTTCAGCAACTCTTGTCAATTCTGGAATGTAATCAGCGTCCTGACGTAATTTATGTACGAGATAATGTTCATCACAACCTGGGTGATGTTTGTTCCAAAAAGCTCGTTTCGCAACAAGCTCCGATGCATAATAGTCTTCTGGTGTTTCTTTTCTAATAATTAGATTCATTCAAATCCCTCCTATCAAAACTAAATAAATTAGCCATGAAGTCCATTGGTTTGACGATCCATATTTTCAACTACAATATCATAAATATCGCCCAAAGAAGCACAATACTCTAAAGCTTTCCAAGGAGTATTGGTATGAAAATGAATCTTGATCATTTCATCATCACCTACTGCAAGCAGGCAATCTCCTTCGATATTACAAATTATATAGTCATTGATTTCATCTTCCGACATCGGTTTGGCCATTCTAATTTGTGTTGAAACTATGCAATGAGTGAATACAAGAAACCTTTGGATTGTGTAATATCAAACTCAGGATTACGGTATTTACGAGTATCTGCACGTAGTTTAGCATCCAACTTAAAATAACGAGACCGCATGATCAAGGCATCAAAGAAAAGAGAGTAATCTTCTAAATGCGACGAAAATTTCGTCCATGCTTTTTCATTATGTTCATCCATCTGTATATTGACTAACGTATGATAAAATCAAATATAATAGTTTTATATCTGAAGTGTCATTAATTCTCCCTTATTACATAATTCCTGACCAAATGATATTCTTCACATTCAACAGACATTCTGGGAACCAGGATTCACGATTCATATATGGTACAAACCAGGCAGCAGTTAATTCGACTTTTGGATCGATAGCTACACATAAGGCACCAGCACCTTCATGGAAAAAGAATTTATCACTTGTAATGATTGCATCTCCACGGCGAAGATCTGGTCCGAGTCCATATAAACGCTCCTGATCCTTACTACCCCATGTATAATTTGGTATATGAATCAGACGCTGCTCCGACATCTTTTCAATTGACATGCGTCCAAGAATACGAACTCCTTGATATCTTCCACCATTGCACAGCATCTGACCGAATTTAATCAAATCTGTTACCGTAGTATGTAAACCGCCACCAGTATTTGGTACCTCATTCCAAATAGTTGCTTCTTCTTCCATTGCAAGTCCTTCTACAATTGCTTTCCCATATTTCTTTACGAATTCCTCATCTGAAGGCTCGTAAATCAAATGTTTTAAAAACATTTCTTTCGTCGGATGAAATGCAGTATTTGTCATGCCAAGAGGTTTGACAATATGATTCATAATATAATCTTCAGCAAATTCACCACTTACATTGGAGATTAAGACTCCAAGCATCACATAACCAAACGAACAGTACATCCATTCTTCATTTGGTCGTCTACGAACGCCGCAAGTCATCGCCGCTTTGATCCAGTCATCTCCCGGCTTGCATTCATCGATTTTTTCCCAATAATCAACATATTTTTCGTTAGGAAAGCACCCTCCATCTGGCCACATGCCAGACGTATGAGTCAGAACATTGGCAATTGTAATCTCACGAAATGGATCAAAGTCCATTTGTGGTATGTATTTCGCCATTGGCTCGTCAAGACGAAGTAATCCATCCTCAACTAACTGAAAGACTGCAACTGCAGTAAATAACTTGGTGACCGAAGCAGCTTTCATTACAGTATCATACTCCATCTTCCAGTCTTCTAATTTTTTATAATGTTTATATCCCACTGCATCACATGCAATCAGTTTATTTTTGCGTGCAATACAATAACTAGATCCCATAATCGTATTATCATCCACTAATTTTTGTAAATGTCGTTTCAGCACCGATATACGACTTGAGTCATAATCAACTTCTTCTGGTGTAGCCTCTAACAAAGAATTCTTCTGCATATGATTTCTCCCTGTTGTCCCTACTGTTGCTTTTGCAGCTCCAAATATGGTACGGCATCCTTCACATTAGAGTAAACGACACCATTGTATGCCTTTGGTTCAATTCCCCTTCGTTTAAACAATTCTGTGATGGTGACAAATTCGTACCCTCTTCGTTGTAATTCTGGAATGATGATATCAAGAGCAACGACGGATTTCATATTACCGACAAAATCATGTAACATAATAATACTTCCATCCGACACATGATCTAAGATTTTTTTTGCACGATCTTTACTCGAAACCGTTGGTACCCAGTCTTGTCCGCCTTGACCGCAGATAAATGGTAAATCAATGCTCTCAAACATCACATCATTTACATCGATATATGGTGGGCGGAAGAATTTTGCATCTTGTCCGGTAACCTCTTTGATTTTTTTCGTCGTGTCTTCGATTTCCTTTATGATTTCTTCTTTCGTCAGCTTGGTCATAAAGGAATGGGTCCATGAATGGTTATGTATATCGCATCCTAAAGCGACCGCACGTTGCATCACCTTCGCACTTTCCTCATTGATCAGGTTACCGATTACAAAGAACGAACCAATGATATGATATTGTTCTAATTTGTCTAAAACGAGTGGAGTAATCTCGGTATTTGGTCCATCATCGAATGTAATTGCTATGATTTTATCAGTATTTGTTGTTTGTCCCATAATTATTAGCCTCCTATGTGTATGATTACATTTATAGTAATCTTCCTGTATCGAAATTGCAATAGATAATATTGCGCATTTTTGTAGCATTATAGATTTTGGAATACGTTGGGTGGCTTACTTGATTTTGAACTTTTCTCATTTTGGGGAATCAATGCTTCTTTTTATGGATTTATAGCCCAATTGTAGAAGGAAGCTACTACAAAAAAAACTTCGACTCAATTTTGGCATAGATACGAATAAAAGCAACCCTTTGCCCAAAAGTACAGCGAACTTCTCCGATTTTACCTATTTTCTTTAGCCTTTTGGGCAAGAATAGCTTGTTTCATAAGATGTTGCCCATGATTTCGTAATTCTCCCTCCTCCCATAAAAGAAGCCCCACCAGCAATCAACCATCCATAATCATTGATTTCCGTGGAGCTTCCCTTCTCATTTCATAGCTTTCCTTTTTATTTCTTATCTTTCTTTCCTACCATATGTACTCCAATGCACAACACCATCGTAATGATCATATCAGGAAACGTATTCCCGATAATGATGTCGACATGCATTAAATAGCGATACAATACGAACCCAATCACCCAGATTACAAGATTCGTAATATTAACTTGTTTTTCGATATGATCCTTCTTAAGGAAGAAATAATCTGCAATCTGAATTGCAATCATCGGAGCAAATACAGAACCAATCAAATACAAGAAGTTCGTAATATTGTCCATTGGATACACAATCGCTCCAATAATGCCAACAATTGTCACGATTACTGCTGCCCATTTCCCATTGATCTTTTTCGTAATGGATTCAGAAGACACGCCAGCCGAAAATGCATCCATAAATGTAGTTGTTACCGTGGAGAAGATAATAATGAGCAATCCTGCAATTCCTAGTCCTGCCTTTACCATAATCTGAGCAATATCATATTCGCCAGTGTAAATGGCAGCGCCCATACCGATTACGTACATCCAAGTACTAATAACTCCATAAGTGATTGCACTCGCCAGTGTTGCTTTTTTTGGTTCTTTCGCTTCTCTTGTATAATCACTGATCAAAGGCAACCAGGATAATGGCATAGCAACCGCAAGTTCGACCGCGGCACCGAAGGATAAACTCTCATCCGACGTAAATGGAACCGTATCTCCAAAGAAAATGACTTTGCATAAAATCAAGGTTAAGATAAATAAGGCTGTCATCGCAATTTTATTTACGTTGCCTAGATTCTTTAAGCCAATCAAGATCCATAGAATGATCAAGCCTCCGATGACCAAGCACCATACCCAACGACCAGTTTTTAGAATACCATTAGCAGCGATTGCTCCGTCATAGATCATGATAGCCGTCCAGCCAACTAACTGAAGAACATTTAAGATAGAAAACAATAGACTTCCTTTTTCGCCAAAGCTCATCTTAACGGTTTCCATGGCACTTCGTCTTGTCTTAGCACCAATCAGACCCGCCATATAAAGAAGCATACAACCAATCACATGGCCAATTACAATCGCTAATAACCCTTTTTGAAATCCTAACGGTGCAAAGTATGTTCCTGTTAAGATTTCTGCGATGGAAACTCCAGCCCCGAACCAGATCAAACCATTACTAAATGTCGACGTTCTTTTCTCTTCTTGCATAGCGCACCTCCTAATATTCGCCCTTGATTGCAAATGCATGGTCCATCGGGCCACTGCCCTTACCAAGATCAAGCATTGCACCAAGTGCACCCGAAATGTAGTTCTTTGCATTCTTTACGGAAGTGATTAGATCATAGCCTTTCGCAAGATTTGATGCAATTGCGCTCGATAACGTGCAACCTGTTCCATGAGTATTGGAATTTGGAATCCGTTTGCCATGAAACCACTGATAAGAGCCATTCTGGTACAATAAATCGTTGGCGTCATTTAATTGGTGACCGCCTTTGCAAAGGACAGCACAATGATATTCGTCACTGATCTTCTTTGCAGCTTCGATCATATCTTCGGCTGTTTT
>JAQXNU010000046.1 GCA_029098165.1 Clostridiales bacterium | reverse complement strand
GGAACTGGAAAGACGTATGCATCAGCATTTGCTATGCGTGAGCTAAAATATAAAAGAGTACTGTTTTTGGTTCATAGAGGACAGCTTGCAAGACAAACAAAGAAATCCTATGAAAAAGTTTTTGCCAAATCCATCTCGATGGGGTTAGTTGGCGCAGGATATCATGAATATGACAGTGATTATGTGTTTGCCACCGTACAGACCTTAAATAAAGATGAGCATTTGATAGAGTATGCTCCTGATGAATTCGATTGCATCATTTTAGATGAAGCACATCATTCCGCAGCAGATACATATCAGAAGGTAATGAAGTATTTTAAGTCGAAGCTTTGGCTTGGTATGACAGCGACACCAGATAAGCGAGAGGATCATGTTGAAGGAAATAATATTTATAAAATTTTTAATTATCAAATCGCATATGAGATTCGACTTCAACAGGCAATGGAAGAAAACATGCTGTGCCCGTTTCACTATTTTGGAATTAGTGATATCTCCATGGTAGATGATAAGCAAATCAAGGCGAATCATATAACAGAAAAAGACTTTAATCAGCTTACGAAAGATGAGAGAGTTAAACACATTATGAAACAGGCAAATTACTATGGATACAGTGGGGATAGAGTAAAAGGATTGATTTTCTGTAGCCGGATTGATGAGTCTAGGATCCTTTCAAATAAATTCAATCAGATGATCAACCCTGAGACTGGAAAGTTATATCGAACCATAGCATTAAATGGTGATGCCTCCGAAGAAGAGCGGCAGAATGCATTTGAGAGACTTGCCATGAAAGAATCCGATGCAACTTCTGATCTTTCGCCGCTGGATTATATCCTCTCGGTTGAGATTCTTAATGAAGGTGTAGATATCGTTGAGGTGAATCAAGTTATCATGTTACGTCCAACCGAATCGCCGATTGTATTTATTCAGCAGCTTGGAAGAGGACTACGAAAGGCAGAAGGCAAAGAGTATGTTGTTATTCTCGACTTTATTGGAAACTATAACAATAACTTTATGATTCCAATTGCTTTATCTGGAGATCGTTCCTACAATGCAGATACTATACGAAAATATGTCATTAGTGGGAATAACACAATTCCAGGCGCATCGACGGTACACTTTGATGAAATTGCAAAGGATAAGATATTTTCATCTATTGATAAGATCAAAGGAATGAAAACGATTATAAAAGATAGCTATATTTCTTTGAAAAATCGTTTGGGTAGAATTCCGTATTTATATGATTTCTATGAACATGGCGAAATAGATCCATTGGTCATTATTCGTGAATATAAGACATATCAGAACTTCTTAGAATCAATGGAAAAGGATTTGTATTTTGGAAAAGTTTCAGAAGATGAGTTAGTCATACTAGAATATTTATCAAAGACGATTCTTAGTGGCTCAAGACCATATGAACTCGAAATACTGAAAAGACTTCTAGATTATCAAGAAGTTAGTGTAGAAGAAATCAGACGGGAGTTTATCGAAACATATGGACATGAAGTAGATTTAAAATCATTTACCAATGCAATCGAAGTTCTCCAAGGAAAATTTGTAAGCAAAGAGGACGAGTACAAGAAATACAGTCATATCGACATTGTAAATTATGATGACCAACGAACACTGAGAAGAATGGTTGGATTCTCCGAAAGATTGCATCATAAAGAGTTTAACAAACAAGTAAATGATATTATTGAAGTTGGACTTAGAAGATATAAAGAAAAATATAGAGTTAGCCAGGATGGTGATACCCCTTTCGTTTTGTATGAAAAATACTCCAGACGAGATGTTAGCCTTTTGATGAACTGTGGGAAAGATTTATCAGCTATCATGTATGGAATGAAACGAATAGGGGATGATGTCTTCATCTTTGTAACATACCATAAAGAAGAAAGTTCCGACGAGAAAGAGTATGTAGAAGGTAAGCCGGATTATGCAGATGCCTTTGAGGATTCTATGATCTTTCGCTGGGACTCTCAGATTGGCAGGGGAATCGATAGCTCCTATGTTAGCGAGGTAGTTACAGCACCTCGTAAACATTTACTGGTTAAGAAAAGTGACGCAGAAACTAACTTTTATTATGTAGGACAATTTGATATTATTGATGTGAAACCAGCGCGAAAGAAAGATAATCACGGTAAAGAGCGAGATATTGCTAAATTTAAAATGAAGATGCATCATGCAGTAAGAGATGATTTATTGAGGTATTTACAGAGTAAATTGCCATGCGCCGATACATACAACTTTAAGTTGATAAACAGTAAATAATATTGAGGTAAGGAGAACGTTGAATGAAAACGATTAGGGTAGTAGCCGCAATCATAAAAGCAAGAAACAAGAATGGACAACCGATTATTTTTGCAACCCAAAGAGGATATGGGGAATTCAAAGGTGGATGGGAGTTTTCTGGTGGAAAAATAGAAGAAGGAGATAAGACATGAAGATTTTGGAACAAATTTTTGACAATGTGCTTGTGCTAGAACCTTCAACAAATACGGATTGTCGAGGCAGAATGATGGTGGGATTTCATGAGGATGAGTTAAAAGAACTTCAAATTGATTTTCGGCTGAAAGAGCAACGTGTTTATTCAATGTCAGAGACCGGAACATTTTTTGGAATTCACTATCAGGATGCCTCTCACCCACAGGCTAAATTAGTATCCGTGATACAAGGAAAGGGTTTGGACTATATTGTTGATTTACGTCAGAGTTCTGCAACTTACAAACAGTGGAAATCAATCGAGTTGACCGCAGAAATTCCAAGGATTATTTATATTCCAGAGGGATACGGTCATGCATTTTTATCGATGAAAGATAATACAATTCAGATGTTTGCAATCGATGAATACTTTATTGAGGGAAGTACAAAACAGATTAATTATAAAGATCCAGGAATCGGATTTAAGTTACCAATGGAGCATGTGATTTTATCTGATTATGATAAAAATGCCCCTTTTTTGGCTTAGAATAGGGGGATAAAAGGTGAAGAAAGAATTTGATTTTAGAAAGGCAAAAGAAAGTGATTTATTACGATTGCGTACCTTAGCAGAACACTCAGAAGCTCATTGGGGATTTGATGATTATTTTATAAAAACGTTCAACGAAAAGTATAATTTGACCGTTGAATTTATGAAAAGTAATCCTGTTTTTATTATGAATTTAGAGGACGAAATTCTTGGGTTTTGGGGAATTTTCCAGTCAAAAGAATGTGCAGAGTTAGAATTTTTCTATATTGATGTGAAGCACTTAAAGGAAGGGCTTGGAAAACACATGTGGGTGCATATGATAAGCTGGTGTGAAAATCAAGGTATTAAAAAAATAGAATTTGTTACAAGTCAGCAAGCAGTGGGATTTTATGAAAAATGTGGTGCTGTTCAAGATGGAAAATCAATCTCAACGATTGATGGAAGAGAGATACCACATCTTTCTTTTGAGATTATGGTTTAGAAAATTGGAAGATAGCAGTAATTTTGCCTCGACAATGAAAAGGCAGGGGCGTATTATAAATGCAAAAAATAAAAAGTAGGATTTGTTATGAAGAAAACTGATGTTAGCGAGGGAATGATTAGCTAATTTCATATTGTCAGTATCAAAGGAGCGCCCATTCTCGAATATAGGTCTTGTTATGGTGCAATCATAACAAATCTTTTGTGCCGTATTTAAGAATATTGTAGTCGCATCGGATTGGTGCGGCTATTTTTATACCTTTTTTGGGGATCAAAGGGAGCGAGGCTTATCATTGCGAATAATCCAGATTTCTCGGTGGATTGTGGTGTGTCGAGCAAAGCTGGACCACACTTGCCGGTGGAAGTTCGGTTACGATAATTGCTGGTGATTTGTGTAGTTAAATGATGTATTTGAAGAAACATGGAAAAGAGAAATGATACCAAAACCAGATGGAAGTCAAAGACTAGTCGAAATACCAACAGTCAAATTCAAGAAATAATCATGATTTCTTAAGAATCTGTATTATGAAAATTAATATTTCTTTGTTAACCTAGACGTAATGAGAAATAATTATAGATATCAAAACATTATTAGTAAATTTAGATCGTATGACAAAGAAAGATAGAGAGGAACAACTGAATGGAGATATTAAGAGTTGAAAACCTGACCAAGGTGTATGGAGAGGGTGAAACACAGGTAAAAGCGCTAAATAACGTATCATTTAGTGTGAATGAGGGTGAATTTGTTGCGATTATTGGACCATCCGGTTCTGGTAAATCCACGATGCTTCATATGATCGGTGGTGTGGATCGACCAACGAGCGGCAGTGTTACAATAAAAAATACAAATCTGTATGATCTGAGTGAGACAAAACTTGCAATTTTTCGTCGAAGAGAAATCGGACTCATTTATCAGTTTTATAATCTGATCCCAGTATTAGATGTAGAGGAAAATATAACACTTCCCTTACTTTTGGATAATCGAAAAGTTGATCGAGAGAGATTAAAAGAAATCGTTCATACTTTAAAACTCGATGGAAGATTGACACATCTACCGAATCAGTTATCTGGTGGACAACAGCAAAGAGTTTCGATTGGACGAGCATTGATCAATAATCCAGCAATTATGTTAGCGGATGAGCCAACTGGTAATCTGGATCGAAAGACTGGAACAGAGATTCTGGAATTGCTAAAATACTCTAATCGTAAATATAATCAGACGTTGATCGTGATTACTCATGATGAAAGCATCGCAGCGCAGGCGGATCGTATCATTGCAATCGAAGATGGCACTATTACAAGAAATGAAGTAGTAAGGAATCAAGATTCTAACGGACAGAATACTTCCAGGGAAGTTGGGAGGTAAGTTTACATGAGGATAATGAATCGATTGACGCGAAAGCATATGCTGACGAATAAAAAGAGGACATTAGTAACTATTCTGGGTATCATTATTTCCGTTGCAATGTTTACAGCAGTATTTACTGGAGTAACAAGTATCTTAGATTTCTTTCAGAAGAATGAAATGTCAAATACAGGATTTTGGCATGTGGAATATCAGGGAATCAATACAGAGTCTGCCGATATGTTAAAGGATGACTCTAATACAAAGAATATTTCTTATTACAAGGACCTTGGCTATAGTAAATTTGAAGACTCTAGCAATGAACTAAAACCATATCTTTATCTATCTGCAATGGATGATCATGGCTATGATATGATGAATATCAAGCTGATCGAAGGCAGGTTTCCAGCGAACGATGATGAGATTCTGATTCCAGAACATCTGCTGAAATACTCAGATCATGAGTATAAAGTCGGTGATACGATAACTCTAACATTAGGTTATCGTTATATCGATTTCGGTGGTGAAATAGAGTATTTAAATCAGAATTCAAGTTTTAAAGAAGCAACAGATAATACCATTGGAGAAAAGTTTGAAACGACAGCAGGAGAAAAAGAATATACGATCGTAGGTATTACAGAACGTCCAAAGTATGAATATAACTGGGCACCTGGATTTAGCGTGTTTACCAAGTTAGAAGATTTGAATCAGTGTAACGCAAGGATATATCTAAAAAATGTAACAAAAGATATTTACGAAGACTCCCAAGACATACAGGAGGATAATCAAATTGCGACCGTTGAATATAACAATCCAGTATTATCTTATTATGGAATTTCACGTTATAGAGGATTTAATCAGATGATTAATGGCTTGATTATTATCTTAGTGATCATCATCATGGTTGGATCCATCTCCCTGATCTATAATTCCTTTGCAATTTCTATTTCAGAAGGAGCAAAGCAGTTTGGAATGTTGTCAAGTGTAGGTGCAACGAAGAAACAGAAACTTTATGCAGTATTGTATGAAGGTATAGTCTGTGGCTGCATTAGTATTCCAATTGGTATTTTATCCGGTATTCTTGGTCTTAATATTACGTTTCAAATAATCAGTCCGATGATCAAACAAGCATTTACAGTGGAACAGTCACTAACGACGGTTGTATCGGTACAAGGAATCATAGCCGCAGTTATTATCTCAATGATAACCATATTGTTATCTGCCTATCTTCCAGCAAGAAAAGCATCGAAGATTACTCCGATGGAAGCCATAAGACAGCAAAAGGATATTAAAATTAAAGGTAAGACGGTTAAGAATATGAAGCTAGTTCGTAAGTTATTCGGATTAGAAGGCGACTTAGCGTTAAAAAATTTAAAGAGAAATAAAAGAAGATATCGTGCCATCGTATTTTCACTAGGAATCAGCATTATTTTGTTTATCAGTGTTAATTCCTTTACCTATTATTTATCCAAATCGATTGAAGTCGCAAAAGGTACGAATAGTGGAGATCTTGAAATTAGTAGTTTTACAGCGGAAGAGATAGATACCATATTGCCAGAATTGTCTGAGATGGAAACTCTTACGGATCTTACAATTCATGCATATCTTCCAAAGTACTATACAATGTCAGAGAGCGATACAGAAAAGTATGCAGCAGATGAGTTAAAAGAATACTGTAACCAAAGTGGACTCGTGAATCCTAAGATCGGTTTTTTAATTGTAGTCGTTGATGATGAGTATTATCAAAAGTTGCAGGAAGAAACAAAGTCAGTTGGTACAACCGTAGAAGACAATATAGTCCCAATTATGTTAGTGAACCAACAAAGATCGATGGCGGATTATAGTGTAAAGGATATAAAACCGCTAAAGATTTCGGATGGTACGATTTTATATGTAAGCAGTTTAATTGGTGAGGCAGGAGAA
>JAQXNU010000045.1 GCA_029098165.1 Clostridiales bacterium | reverse complement strand
TAATGGCTTTTAATAAACAGGATAAAGGCGATAAGGGCGACGCTCCAATGAAGAGACGTATGACCCGTAGAAGAAAGAAAGTTTGTGTTTTCTGTGCAGATAAGACTAACGCAGGAATCGACTTCAAAGATGTAAACAAATTAAAGAGATACGTTTCCGAAAGAGGTAAGATTCTTCCTCGTCGTATTACTGGAAACTGTGCTAAGCACCAGAGAGCTCTTACAGTAGCTATCAAACGTGCTCGTCACATCGCTTTAATGCCATACACAATGGACTAATCTTTTTTGAGATATGAAAAGGGGCTGTAAAAAATGAGAATTCATTTTTTGCAGCCCTTTTTTGCGAATGTACACTTTTGTTTGAAGCAACAGTTCAATGTTTCTTTTATGTTACTGAAGGATCGAAATCTAAGATTTAACTTCGAAGCGGGGCACATACATGTTCCACTTTCTCTATATGCCCAAAATGGGAGATTTCTAAGGTTATACATAGCCACTGTGAGGCATATAGCGAATCATTCAGACTTGTATGCCCCAAGCATTATAGAAAATCGTATCAGATATCGTTCAGTACATAGTCATAAGTATCTTTGAGATATTACTTATAAAGAGAATGATCTAGAATATCTGATATTAATTCGAACATAATATTTCCTTGCAAAATAACGTCAAAATATTTTTATCTTTTATTTATTATAGAATAATGTTATAATAAAGGTTACAATTGCAATACTTTTGGTTGTAAAAGGAGCAGAGAAAATGAAAAGTAGAAGAAAGCTTTATGGACCGATAAAAGCATATTTAAGGTGGCCACTGTATCTTACTGCTTTGCTGTTAGCGATGAATCTATGTATTTATGTGATCGATCGTAAGGCAAGTGTGGTAATGGCTTGTTTCGTACTTCTTTATTTTGTGATTGCTGTATCCTTATACTTTGTAAAACGACCAAGTATCATGGGTGACATGGTACGATTTGCAACGAATTACGGACAGGTACAAAGTAAGTTATTAAAAGAACTTTCAATACCATATGCTGTCTTGGATAATACAGGCAAGATGTTATGGGCAAATGATGAATTCTGCGATGTTATTGGAGTAGAACGCAGAGCAAAGCACGCAATTACAAATATTTTTCCTGAAATCACAGGTGATATACTTCCAGTTAGTGAGTTAGATGTTCAAGTGCATCTGGAATTTAAAGAATCAAATTATTGTGTAGTGCTTCGTAAAGTCGTCGTCCCAGACTTCGAGGACGATATATATGATATCCAGGAAGAGTTGGGTAACGATAGTACGTATCTAATTGCAATGTATTTACATGATGAGACGGAAATCGTATCTCTTCAAAAGGAAAATCGTGACCAGAGGATGATTGTTGGTCTTCTGTATATCGATAATTATGAGGAAGCTCTTGAAAGTATTGATGAAGTAAGACGTTCGTTGTTAACCGCGTTAGTTGATCGAAAAATTAATAAATATATGCAAAGTATAGATGCAGTCATTAAGAAGCTGGAAAAGGATAAGTACATCTTCATGTTCCAGAACAAGTACTTACAGCAGCTTCAGAATAACAAGTTCTCAATTCTTGAAGAAGTCAGAAGCGTCAATATCGGTAATGAGATGGCGGTAACGATAAGTATGGGACTTGGTGTGAATGCAGAATCATATTTACGAGGTTATGAATACGCCCGTGCAGCAATCGACTTAGCATTAGGCCGTGGTGGAGATCAGGCCGTGATCAAAGAGGGCGAAAAGATCTATTATTACGGTGGTAAGAGTATCTCTGTGGAGAAGAATACTCGTGTTAAGGCAAGAGTTAAAGCTCATGCATTAAAGGAGTTTGTTGAAGCAAAGGATAAACTTGTTATCATGGGTCACTCCATTGGTGATGTCGATTCCTTTGGTGCAGCAATCGGTGTATACCGAATTGCAAAAACCCTTGGGAAAAAAGCTCATATTGTTATTAATGAGCCAACAAGTTCAGTTCGACCAATTCTATCAAGATTTCTGAATAATCCGGACTATGAAGAGGATATGATATTAACTAGTACACAGGCAATTGAAGCAGTTGATATGAATACGTTATTAGTTGTAGTGGATGTTAACCGACCTAGTTATACAGAGTGTCCAGAACTGTTAAATCTGACTAAGACGATTATCGTACTGGATCATCACAGACAGACTGGAGAAGCTGTTGAGAATGCGGTATTATCCTATATCGAACCATATGCTTCATCAGCATGTGAGATGGTTGCTGAGATCTTACAGTACATCGGCGAAGGCTTAAAACTTCGTCAGGTGGAAGCGGATGCATTGTATTCTGGCATTATGGTCGATACCAATAATTTCTTAACAAAGACGGGGGTTCGAACATTTGAAGCAGCAGCTTATTTAAGAAGAAGTGGTGCGGATGTTACGAGAATCCGTAAAGCATGCAGAACGGATATAGCGGAATATATGGCAAAGGCAAATGCAATCACATCGACCGAGATCGTACTTGGAAAGTTTGCGTTTGCAGAGTGTGCTAGCGATGATTTGGATAGTCCGACTGTACTTGGCGCGCAGGTTGCCAATGAATTAATGAATATTAACAACATGGTGGCGTCCTTTGTATTTACTTCTATGGGTGGAAAGATTTATATCAGTGCCAGATCCATCGATGAATT
The DNA here is from genome assembly GCA_029098165.1 of Clostridiales bacterium. Classification (GTDB taxonomy): domain Bacteria; phylum Bacillota; class Clostridia; order Lachnospirales; family Lachnospiraceae; genus Lachnoclostridium. Next base: position 12,561 of record JAQXNU010000045.1, on the reverse strand, counting down.
AAATGTTCAGGTTGTAATGGAGAAACTTGGTGGTGGTGGACACATGAGTGTTGCAGGTGCCCAGTTAACGGACTGTACAGTACTTGAAGCCATGGATAAAGTGAAGGACGTATTGAATACGATGACTCAGGAGGGTGAAATATAATGAAAATTATTTTATTAGAAGATGTAAAAGCACACGGTAAAAAAGGAGATATCGTTAACGTAAGTGACGGTTATGCAAGAAACTTTATCATTCCTAAAAAGTTAGGTGTAGAGGCTACTCCAAAGAACTTAAATGATCTTAAACTTCAAAAGGCTGCAGAAGCAAAGAAACAGCAGGAAATCTTAGAAGCAGCTCAAAAGTTAAAAGCTGAAATCGATGAAAAGAGCATCCTATTAAAGATCAAAGCTGGAGAAGGCGGACGTACTTTTGGATCTATTTCAACAAAGGAAATTCAGATTGCAACAAAAGAGCAGTTAGGATATGACATTGATAAAAAGAAATTCTCCTTAAATGATCCAATTCGTAACATGGGAACTTATACGGTACCTATCAAGTTACATCCTAAGGTTGTTGCTGAATTAAAGGTAAAAGTTGATACATTATAAGATGAATGGTTATTTGTACCTGAGTAAGGTACATGTATGACAGAAAGGAAACCTTCGATGGATGAGGCATTTATAAAGAAGATACAACCGCATAGTGCAGAAGCAGAGCAGTCGGTGATTGGTTCTATGATCATGGATAAGGATGCCATTATTGCTGCCTCAGAAATCTTAACTTCAGAGGATTTCTACCAGCATCAATATGGTGTTTTGTATGATGCAATGATGGAATTGTTTGGAGAAGGTAAACCAGTCGACTTAATTACGCTTCAGAATAAATTGAGAGAAAAGGAAGTACCGCCGGAATTATGTAGCATCGAATTTATTAGTGACTTGGTTCGTTCGGTGCCAACCTCCGCAAATGTTCGTTATTATGCGAATATCGTATCGGAAAAAGCGCTACTTCGACGTTTGATTAAGGTAACAGAGGGAATTACAAATCAGTGTTATCTAGATAAAGAAAAGATTGATGTCATTCTTGAAGATACCGAGAAAGAAGTATTTAACATTGTCCAAAACCGTGGCAATGGTGACTTTGTAAGCATCAAGGATGTAGTTATCCAGTCTCTTGATAGTATTGAGGCAGCATCTAGGAACAAGGGAAGTGTAACTGGTATTGCTACCGGTTTCTATGATCTAGATTATAAGATGGCAGGTCTCCAGCCTTCCGATCTTATCTTGGTTGCCGCCCGACCATCTATGGGTAAGACAGCCTTTGTATTAAATATTGCAGAATATGTTGCAGTTAAGTCTAAGATCACTACTGCTATATTCAGTCTGGAAATGTCAAAGAATCAGCTTGTTAATCGTATTCTTGCGATGAATTCAAAAGTTGATTCTCAGGCAATTCGTAGTGGTGAGTTAAATGATGATGACTGGGCGAAGCTGATGGAAAGTGCCAGAAACATTGGTGAATCTGGTCTGATCATCGATGATACCCCAGGTATCTCAATTACAGAATTACGTTCCAAATGTAGAAAGTTTAAACTTGAACATAATCTTGGATTAGTCATCATCGATTACCTTCAGCTGATGACTGGCGGTAAAAAGTCGGAATCTAGACAGCAGGAAATCTCAGAAATCTCTCGTTCCTTAAAGGCTTTAGCCAGAGAGATCAACTGCCCTGTTATTGCGTTGTCTCAGTTATCACGAGCAGTAGAACAGCGTCCGGATAAACGTCCGATGCTTTCTGATCTTCGTGAATCTGGTGCGATCGAGCAGGATGCCGATGTTGTTATGTTTATTTATCGTGATGATTACTATAACAAAGATTCGGAAGATGCGGGTATATCCGAGATTATCATTGGTAAACAGCGTAATGGTCCTACTGGTACCGTTAAGTTGGCTTGGTTATCTCAGTATACAAAGTTCGCAAATTTAGAAAGATAAATAAGTGCTGTAAAGTGAGGAAAAGAACTTCATTTTACAGCACTTTTCTCGTTCTGAGATTTAAGAAAAAAGTGTATGGCTGTCATAGCATGTCGATGAAAAATAGGACTACGATGATTCGGCTTATTGCAAATGGTTGTCCACATGTTATAATTAATTATGTAAATAATTTCCATTATGTGCAGGAGGACTACCATGACAGAGATTCATTATATGATTTCAGATGTATCAAGAATTCTAGAAGTTCCAGCGAGTGTACTTCGATACTTAGAGTACCATTTATCCTTGAATATTAAAAGAACAGAATTAGGACATCGTTATTATCTTCAAGAAGATATCGATTTACTTCGCGCTGTCAAGGTATTAAGGGATAAGGGATTTCATCTTAAGATCATTAAGTCAATTCTTCCTTATATCGATCAGGTTATAGGATTTGATGACGACAAATTGAATGATCTCAGAGATCGCTTGGAAGCGGCGTTAGGTCTATCAGGGATTGAAGCACAAGAGAGAGTGAAGGCACAGTATGGAAAACCTGTTGAAGTTGATATGGAGGAAGGAGATTTTATCATTAAGGATCCTTCTACCAAACAAAGAACCCGTGTGAGTACAATAAAAGAAGTACATACCCAGCCTCCAGTAAGTGATATGGACAAGCCAAAGATTAATATTGTTTCTAATGATGTACCTGTGCAGAAAGCAGAGAATGTGAAGAAAGAATTAATCTCAGAAAAAGAGAAGATTAAGGATGTAAGTAAGAATAAGAAGCTAAATAAACCGAAAGATATGAATAAGTCAAAAACTGTGGAAAACATAAAGGAAGAGGCGTTAAAACAGCCTGTTTCTGCAGAAGTTGATAATAAAGGGATAGAAAAAGAGAAAGTGGAAAGTCGGTTTGGTCAAATTCAAAGTCAGAAGATCATGTCATTTAAAGAGGAAGCAGCTGCAACTAAGATTGAAGTTGTTAAGAGTAGTAAGGGAGTGAAAATTGCTGATATTCCTAAAAATGAGGAGGATGAAAGAAGTCAGCAGACAACCAAAGATATCAAACAAAAAGATGGCAGATTAAAAGATGAGAAGTTAAATAATATAAAAGAAACAAATCAGGTGCCACAAAAAAAACAAGAAGAAAGAAATAATCTGTTAACTTTACAGAATCAGATGATGGAACGGAAAGAGAATGAAACTTTATCAAAGGCTAGTCAGGATAAGGTAACTCAATTTAGACAGATCATGTGTTCCATTGTAATGGATGCATTGCGTCAGAATAATCATACTTTGACGGAAGATATTAATGATGTTGTAACTCAGTCCGTTGTGAAAGAAATTGATTATATGATGAAAGTAAGGGAAGAAAGACAGGAAGAAAGATTTCGTCAGTTAGATCGAACGATCCGGGAGACTCAGATGCAAAGACAGCAGGCAGCAGCAACGAAGGAAGGAAAGAAAAAAAGGACAAGCAAGTTCTTTAAAAAAAATAAAGTGAGGATTTAGAATAAAATGATAAAACAAAAAGACTGTTGCAAAAGCAACAGCCTTTTTCATATGTGAATCCCTATGGGACCAATATGTTAATTAGGCCTCAATAGATCCTGTTGGACATACGCCTTCGCATGCTCCACAATCGATACATGTATCTGCATCAACTTCGTAGTGGCTAGCACCTTCAGAAATAGCGCCTACTGGACATTCAGAAGCACAAGCTCCACAGCTAATGCAACCATCGTTAATTAAATGTGCCATTAGATTTCCCTCCTTCAAAAAGATTTCTTTTATTTTACTCTATATTTAAGAATAATACAAGTAGGAAAATGACATGCTAGAATAGAATCAAGGAAAATAAATGGAACTTGACGGTATAAATGGAATCATTTATAATAAAGAGACTACAAAAATTGTTACAAACTACTATAATTAGGAGGCTATTTATGAAAGTTTCTAAAGATATGACAATTCACGACATTATTCAATTAGATCAGGGTATTATTCCTATCCTTCTTGATTCCGGTATGCATTGTATCGGATGTCCATCTGCACAGGGAGAATCCTTAGAGGAAGCTGCAATGGTTCATGGAATTGATGTTGATCAACTTGTAAATCAGATTAATGCATTTTTAGGTGCAGAATAGGATAAAAAAGAAGGGGCTGTGAAAAAACTGCAAAAGCGATGAGAGTGAGACTCTCACTTCGTTAATCTTTTTGCTGTTTTTCACAGCCCCTTTTTTATTTATATATTATGATCATAAATTAGCTAGACGTTCTATTGCCTGAGCAGGAATAATGGTCTCGAAATGCTCTTTGTAATATAAAATACTTGCGTAATTTGTACGTTCAACTTTTCCAAACTCAGATATAATATTACATACTTTGTTGAATTCTTCAGGAGTATGATGGGATATCTGTAGAATTAGGTAAAAGCGTTTATTTACTGGATTCTTAAAAAGCATATTCTCGCCATGATAGAATGGACTTATGATCTTAGCAAGCTTGGTTACCTCAGTCAAAGATGAAAATGTAAAAATCTTAGTTAAGTTGGTTGGAACTTTAATCTGAACATCATCTGCGTCATCCTCTTTTTTGGAGGTATCTTTGTCCTTTTTCTCTGTACTATCAGAAGCATCGCTTTTATCGCGTTTTCCAAGAAGTTCGCCAAGATGTTCAAAGCAGTTAAGAATCTCATCTGCATAAGCACCATCATCTGTATCGCTATCATCATCTTCTTGAGTATCTTCATCCTGTTGTGCATACGGAGTGAAATTAGAGAAACGGGTATCTAATTCATCTGGGTCTTCAACCTTAGTAATTACAAGAACTAAACAATCAGCGGATATCGGAGTCGCTTCTATCATTAATGGGATATCCTCAGCATCAAAACCAAATTCATAAGCAGCTTGTTGCATCATATCTCGAAATAGCTGTTTTGCCTTATCACTTCCATAAGCTAGTTCGCTAATTCTCAGTTCACGATCAATAAGGTCTTCTTTATTCAATGTACAACGAATCTGTGTATCACTTATTTTCTCAATCTTCATAGAATCACACTCCTTTCTGTTACGTGTGTTCGTAAAACGGATAAAATATTTATTTGGGTATACAAAGTATAATGTAATTCTTTAGCAAAGTCAATAGTGTCATTTCTCAACTCATACCTGTAAATACTGAATTTCATCGTGATTTTTAACAAAATTTATTACATAGTTTCTAAACCTAAATTTGGAAAAAATCATTGCCAAATCAAGTTCGTAAAATTATAATATTGGTATAATTCTTATCCAAATATGCCTTACTTATTCGTATGGAAAAAGAAAGGAGATTATGCACGATCAAATATGGTTTCAAGAGTATCGTAAGATTTCATTATTATGTAATCATCAAGATACTATAGTATATTTAGCAGAACACGTCAAGTTGCTAGATAAATATGTGATCAAACAGGTAAAAAAGAACTCCATTAGTTATCAACAGGCCATAATGGAAGCAAAACTCCTACAATCATTACAACATCCATGTATTCCGACATTATATGATACGTTTGAAAGTCACGATTTTTTATTTCTTGTCGAGCAATATATGGAGGGAGAATCCTTACAATCTATCTGCCAATCAGAACAACTATCGGTTTCCACTATCTTATCTTTTAGTATTCAACTTTGTAATGTTATTTCTTATCTTCATTCTCTACCCAATCCAGTACTTCATCTTGATCTTAATCCTAACAATATTATTGTCATGAAGTCTAGAATCGCAGTAATTGACTTTAGTGCTTCTTTAAGGAAAGCAGACATAACAGGCAATATTAGTCGATATGGGACGGTTGGATATGCAGCACCCGAACAATTCAATAACAAAAAGGTGGATGAACGCACGGATCTCTATGGAATTGGAAGTACTATAGCATATATGTTAGATCAGGTAATTCCTTCTGAGATAAAGGTCCACTCTCGAGAAGTTAGTGAATTACAACATATTATTTCAAGGTGCAGGAGACAAAGAAAGATACAAAGATATTCTAGAGTACAGCAAGTTGGCAGCTTGTTATCCCAGATATGTAAACGACAGGGAGGGTATAAAAAGGAAAAGGAATTATTCATTGCAGTAGCTGGAGCACAGAGTCATATTGGAGTTACACACACTTCACTATTGCTCTGTTCTTATCTGAAGCATCATGGTATTGAGTGTTTGTATGCGGAATTAAACAGTTCCAAGTCAGTAAAGTATATGATCGCAAAACAAAAGTCTTTAAACGAGAATGCAGTGTATGAGTATGAACATATACCAATGTTGCCTTCTATGAGTTTCGATAGTTTAAAGCGTTATCAAAAGGACTTTCGTGTTATTATTGCTGATTATGGAACTCTATCCGAGGAGAACAGAGATGAATTTGAGAGCAGTGATTTGCGATTCTTCGTTTATGGAGGAAAAGCATACGAATGGCCTAAGGCAGAAAAGTGTATTCAAGGGCTAACAACATTAAGTGATACTTATTTTCTAAAAAATTTTCAAACGGCTAAAGAAAGTAAGAAAATGAGTGAAATGATCCCTCGAAAGCAATCATTTATCTTGCCATATGAGCCTGACATAAGAAAAATTGCATCGAAGAAACTGAATGAATTCTTTGCACAGCTTAAGCAATTGTATTTCTAATGAACAGGGTTATGAAACTATGAACCCTGTCTATGTAATGGAGGGAAAAAAGATGAATTACTTTCATGATCAGACTCGTAATAAACCAAGGAGTATTGGTGTATTTGGTTTACATCAGCATGCAGGGGTAACCTGGGTAACAGTTCTTTTAGCACAGTATCTTTCTGAAATCTGTGGGCTTGAAGTAATGCTGGTGGAAAAGAGTCAAAAGCGAGACCTGGTCTGTTTAGTTTCATCCGAAGAACAATCGGAAATAGGAGCGTTTAAAATACATAATATTACGTATCAAACATATGTAGAAAGAGATGTCAGATCCAGGTTGACCAAACATCAGACTGACTGTTATGTATATGATTTAGGCTGTAATTATGCAAAAGCCAGAGAATCTATTCTTACCTGTGATCATGTAATCATGATGTACACAATGACTCCGTGGTATTTTGATTATTTAAAAGCTAGCCTTGTTTTAGAACGTGATTATGGGAGTCCAGAACATATCTCCTATCTTGGCAATATGGTAGCTAAGAGGGAGAGAAAACAACTGAAAAAACTGATTCCAAATTCGCAGTTTATGGATTACGAACCAGATCTGTATTCCCCTTCGAAACAATGTATTCAAATATTTCATAATATTCTTTGGAATTGATTATTCATCTTATCACAGTTAGGAGCAGTTCATAATAAAAATGGACATTCTAAGTTATGCAAGTTTCTATTCGGGATTAAGTATGCATATCACAATCTTCTTATCCAAAATCAAGACATGCATAAGAGGCATAAGAAAGCTATATCAAAGGATGATTGCACCGCGTAATCATTGTGATAAGTAAGAAGAGGGAAAAAGAAAAAGAGAGGCGAAAGAGCGTCTAGCATGATATAACACATTAATAACTGTACTCTCAACCAGTGCCAGCTTATGATATGATAAAAATCGTGCAAGGCGCTATTCGCCAATATTTACAAAAAAAAGTACAATTATTATGAAAATATGAAATTTTATTTTAGGGGTGACGGTCCTTGGTAATAATGATATAATATAATTTGGTACAGTAGACAAAGTATTTGTTTAATTGCCCTAATTGATAAAGAAGAGAGAGGTATGATATGGATAAGAATGCCAAGATCGGTATTATTGGTGCGTTATCGGTGTTATTGATCATAATTATTGTAGTTGCTACAACAATAGTTGGTAAGTTGACACCAAGTAAAGAAGTAAAGCAATTATCCGATTATTATCAAGTGCCAGAGGGAGAAGCCCTGGTGATTATGGATGATGTCAAATATGAAAAGTATGCCAAAGTTATTGATGGCGTTTATTATATGGACTTGGAAACCATCCAGTCTAATTTCAATAAAAGATTTTATTTTGATTTTAATGAAAATGTTCTAATCAATACAACTCCTACCGAAGTAATTAAGGCAGAAGTAGGAAGTAAGGATTACTCAATAAATAAAAATAAAGTAACTACCCCTTATACAATTGTAAAGAGAGATATCGATGACATATATGTTGCACTTGACTTTGTTGCGCAGTATTCAGATATGAGATTTAAGACATTTCAAAACCCGGATATTGTAATGATAGAGTCTAAGTGGGGCGAATACTTATACGCGACTGTAAAGAGTGCGACTCAAATTCGTACAGGTACTTCCATTAAGTCAGAGATCCTAAAACAGGTTGCGGAAGGTGATCAGTTAATGATCATTAATAATGGTGGTAGTATGGAGAATGGATTTATCTGTGTTATGTCAGAAGATGGTGTTCGCGGTTATGCGCAGAAGAAAGCGTTAAGTGATACCTTCTATCAGGAGGTTGCAAGTACTTATGAAGCACCTGTGTATACGAATCTATCCAAAGACTATACAATCAACTTGACCTGGCATCAGGTAACAGTTCCAGAAGCGAATAAGAATGTTAGCGCGATGTTAGAAGCTACAAAAGGTGTTACAACAATCTCACCTACGTGGTTTCGTGTAAACTCTCAAGAAGGTACATTATCTTCCTTAGCAAGTGAAAGCTATGTAGATTATTGTCATAGTCGTAATATTGAAGTATGGGGTTTGGTTGATAATTTTGATCCGAATGTAGATATCCATCAAGTGCTATCTCGTACTTCCACTCGAGAGAAATTAGTGAATGAGATTATTGCTCAAGCAATCAAATATGATCTTGATGGTATCAATATCGATTTCGAGAGTTTAAAGACAGAAACAGGGCCTCATTATGTTCAGTTTTTACGTGAGTTATCCGTTAAGTGCAGAAGCAACCAGATCGTGTTATCCGTAGACAACTATGTTCCTGCGAATTACAATAAATTCTATGATTATAAAGAGCAGGGAGCTATTGTAGATTACGTTGTTATTATGGCATATGATGAATATCATGGTGCTTCTGAGGAAGCAGGATCAGTATCTTCTATTAATTACTTTACGAATGCAATTAATGATACAAAGTCATTAGTTCCTGCAGAAAAGATTATCATTGGTGTTCCTTTCTATACAAGATTATGGAAAGAAAGTACAGAATTAGGAGAAAAGAAACTTACTTCTGAGGCACTTGGCATGGCAGCAGCAGAACAGGTGTTAGCTAAGAATAATGTAGAAGCTAAGAAAGATGAATCGACTGGACAGGATTATGCAGAGTTTCAGAAAGAGGATACATTCTATAAGATTTGGTTAGAGAATGAGGAATCTGTCAATGCACGAATGAAGCTAATCTACGACGCTAAGGTGGCTGGAGTTGCAAGCTGGAGACTTGGTTTTGAAAAAGCGTCTATCTGGGATATTATCTTAAAGTATGTTAATTAATTTTTTAACAAAATAGGGAGTGCAAAAAAGCTGTTGAGGACACAAAGGCTGTGTCTTCAACAGCTTTTTTGTGAATGATAGGTATAGGAGTATCATAAAATATAGATAAAGAAGTGGAAGGCAATGGAATATGAAACATAAATATTTTAACATCGTATTTGCGATATTAGTATTAATGTCTATCATATTACTTTCGGATAAGAGTGTTGCAGTAATGAAACGAATCTTTCAACCAGTAGATAAAGAAGGAGATAAAGGTATCATTGTTATTGATGCTGGGCATGGAGGTTTTGATCCAGGAAAGGTTGGGGTAAATGGTGCAAAAGAAAAGGATATTAATTTGGCCATTGCAATGGATTTAAAAAAATTGTTAGAGAACGAAGATTATGAGGTTGTCATGACCAGAGATACGGATTGTGGACTTTATCAAGAAACCGATAAGAATAAGAAGTCGACAGATATGAAAAATCGTGTTAAAATTATTGATGAAGCAAAACCGCTACTTGCCGTTAGCATTCATCAGAATAGCTTTACACAAGAGTCAAGTCGTGGAGCTCAAGTATTTTATTATAATGGTTCAGTAGAAGGTGAGAAATTTGCAAGGATTATGCAGCAGACGATCAAGGATGTGATTGCGGATGGTAATCATCGTATTGAGAAGTCCAATACTGCGTATTACATGCTAAAGAAATCTTCCTGCCCATTGGTTATTATAGAATGTGGTTTTTTATCGAACCCAGCAGAAGCAAATTTATTAGTAAGTGAAGACTATCAAATGAAGATGGCAGAAGCTATAAAACAAGGTATTATCAGCTATTTATCATCAGAAGAAGGCAAGAATGAAAACAATCATACAGAAAGTAAATCAAACTGATTTAGAAAATGTTAGTTTTAGTGAAGCAGAAAAGCTTCTAAAAAACGGAGAACTTGTTGCATTTCCTACTGAGACAGTGTATGGTCTCGGTGGGAATGCATTAGATGAGACTGCTGCAAAAAAGATTTATGCAGCAAAAGGCAGACCATCTGACAATCCATTAATTGTTCATATCGCATCAGTAGATGCATTAAATGTTCTAGCAAACGATGTACCAGAGGCAGCGTACCAGTTAGCAGATGTGTTTTGGCCTGGACCGTTAACTATGATATTAAACAAAAGCAAAATCGTTCCTTATGGAACAACTGGTGGATTGGATACCGTTGCAATCCGTATGCCATCCCATCCAGTCGCAAAACGTCTGATTGCAGAGTCTGGAGTATATATAGCAGCACCAAGTGCAAATCTTTCAGGACGACCAAGTCCAACTACAGCACAACACGTGATTGAAGATATGGATGGTAGGATTGCCATGATCATTGATGGTGGTAGTGCTCAGATCGGATTGGAGTCCACCATTGTTGATTTGACTCAGGACAAGCCTATGATCTTGCGTCCAGGATTTATTACAATGGAAAAGCTTAAGGAAGTATTACCTGAGATTGGAATTGATCCTGCAGTGGTCTCAAAAAAGATGAATAAGAATATTGTTGCAAAGGCACCAGGTATGAAGTACCGTCATTATGCTCCCAAGGGAGAGTTGACAATCTTTGAGGGTACTATGGACAAAGTTATTGCAACAATTAATCAGATGGCAAAAGAGAAAGTGGAGCAGAATCTTTCGGTTGGAATCTTAGCAACCGATGAGACAAAGGACAAGTATCCTTACGGAGTTGTTAAGAGTATTGGTTCCCGTAACGAAGAGCAAGAAATCGCTGCTCATTTATTTGGAATATTAAGAGACTTTGATACCATTGGCGTCTCCTATATTCTTTCTGAGAGTTTTGAGGATAATTCCCTTAGTCAGGCAATTATGAATCGGTTATTAAAGGCAGCTGGTTATCAGGTAGTGCAATGTGATTAATATTGTGAGGTGATCGTGTGCATCAGTATCAATATGAACGAGTGATTTTTATCTGTACTGACAATACAATAGTAAGTCCGATGGCGGAGACGATTTTTAAGGCAATCCCTCTTGTGAAGGGAATAGAATGCTATTCTCGAGGAATCGTTGTGTTGTTTCAGGAACCAGTAAATCCGAAAGCTGTGGACGTAGCGAAGAATCATGGTATCGAGATGATTAATTCACTATCTACACAATTTCATCGTATTGAAGCAAATGAGCATACACTTCTACTGACAATGACCAAACACCAAAAAGAAGAAGTGATCAAATATTTTCAGATAGAAGATAACATTTATACATTAAAAGAGTTTATCGGCGAAGATGGAGACTGTATAGATCCTTATGGGCAATCTTTATTAGCCTACGAAGAATGTTTTGAAGAGTTAACAACGCTAGTTAAAAAGGTGGCATATAGTATAGCTTCAAAAACTGACTTAGCGTAAATATAATTAAAACACATAGATGGAGGAATTGATATGATAGCTTTAGGTTGTGATCATGGTGGATATGATTTGATGCAAGAGGTAATGAAACATCTGACAGAAAGAGGGATTGAGTTTAAGAACTTTGGTGTAGAAGAAAACCGTTCTGTTGATTATCCTGTTTATGCAAAGAAGGTAGCACATGCAGTTGCAAGCAAAGAGTGTGAAAAAGGAATCTTAATCTGTGGAACTGGTATTGGAATTTCTATCGCAGCTAATAAAGTAAAAGGAATTCGTTGTGCATTATGTAGCGACTGCTTCAGTGCACAAGCTACAAGAGAACATAATGATGCAAACGTATTAGCACTTGGCGGAAGAGTAGTAGGTGCGGGACTTGCAGTTAAGATTGTAGATACATTCCTTCATACAGAATTCTCAAATGACGAAAGACATATTAGAAGAATTAGTTTAATCGAAGAATAAAAAAAGTGGGTAGCTGTGGCTGCCCACTTTTTTATGCGTACTTGCCTCTAAACAGAGGATTCGTACGAGGAAAGTAACGTCTTTGCCTCTTCAAAACTGCCATCTGCAATCATGCTAAACAGTGTATCAGCACTGCGAAGTGCCGTTAATAAAAGTGATTTATCGATTAAAGACTGTTCTACACAGTCAGCCAGCTCATTAAGGTCAAGTACGTTCATTTTTCCCTCTTTTGAAATCGTGACATCAAGTAACAGATCCGTTACCGTTAAGGAATTGTTTGAAGAATC